>NZ_CP090974.1:0-257500 GCF_021513195.1 Shewanella sp. OMA3-2
CGGTAAGCGTGGTGAGATAACGCACCACCCCAGGAGTCGAAAATCATTAACGATTGCGCACCGTTAGCCACTTGCGCGTTTAGATATAAAATGACTGAATCGGCTAATTTATCTAACAACATGTGTAAGGTAGCAGGCTCTTCGTACGCCATTTTCTTAATTTTCTCGAACGTTTTACTTGAACCGCCTTCAACCATATAAGTGGCTAAAGTCCAAGGTGAGCCCGAAAAACCAATTAACGGTACGTCACCGTTTAATTCGCGACGAATGGTTTTTACAGCACGCATTACGTAACCTAATTCATCTTCAGGATCTGGAATACACAGCTTTTTGATTGAATCGATAGTATCGGTAGGACGCTGAAAACGTGGACCTTCACCGGTTTCAAAATACAAACCTAAACCCATTGCATCTGGGATGGTCAAAATATCAGAGAATAAAATAGCGGCATCTAAATCATAGCGACGTAATGGCTGTAAGGTCACTTCACATGCTAGATCTTGGTTCTTACAAAGAGACATAAAGTCGCCGGCTTCAGCGCGGGTTGCCTTATATTCTGGAAGATAACGACCTGCTTGGCGCATCATCCATACAGGCGTTCTGTCGACAGGCTGTTTTAATAAAGCACGTAAATAACGATCATTCTTTAGTTCTGCCATGGGGGCTATTTTCCTAGATAGTTATGAATTTTGCATGTCGGTAGTTTAGCACTTACGCGATTAATGTAACCACTTATGCGATATTTATGTGAGCTATTCCTAAATCTGTATTCAAAAATGTGCAAACACCGCAAGCTTTGTTCACTAAAACAGCAAAAATATTGTTAGCAACCCATAAAGTAGATTATTAGTTGCACCATTGGATGGTGTTTGGTATAAAAAGTACGCGCTAGCAAGAACAATCAAGAAGCACGATATATCGAGCCCTTAAATGCTTATTTACCCAGTGATAGTTATCTATCACTGGGTTTTTTATTTTAAATTTTTCAGCGATTTATTTAAGCTGGTTTGTCCATTGATAAATAAAGTATAAAACAGTTGATCAACTTAGCACTTGTCCAATACAGTGGTTGTCATTGATAGGTTGAAAGTCAGGAGCATAGATATGCTTACAAAACTAGAACAAGCGGAACAACGTTGGGGCGGTGCTAATAAATTAGTCGACCAATGGCTGACTCACCGTCGTAAATTATTGGTTAAATATTTTATCCTTGTCGGGCTTTCTCCCAATAAACACACTGAAAAAGGCTTACCTAGCATTAAAGATGTGCAAGATTTTTGTGATCAGCTTGTAGATTACGTGTCTGAAGGCCATTTTGAAGTCTATGACCGAGTCGTTAGCGAATGTGCTACCCATGGCCAAGATAGCAAAGCGACCGCCCAAAACTTACTACCTAAAATCAGTGAAAGTACCGATACTGCACTCGATTTTAATGATAAATATACCGAATCTGAAGATGAAAACATTCTTTATCAATTGGATAAAGATTTAGCACAACTTGCCCAAGCAATGGAAACACGCTTTGAATTTGAAGATGAGTTATTAGAAATTCTTCACAGCCGTCATTCTTAAGCTTAACGGCAACACGTTATACAGAATTGTGACGCTATCACTCGCGGTCAACGTGCACACCAATAGTCCTAGCCCATGCTCACTCGTCATGGGTTTATTGTTTTATATAACTGAAGTTATTATCACTGTCTTTTATGCCAATTTTCAGGTAACTCTACCTGCTCCCAGAGTTGGTCGCACAGTTGTTGAGGCTGCTGCCATTCTCCGCTGCTAAGCCAATCAACCAATTTATCCCCAACCTGTGGGTAATGAATAGCTTTAGGTGACGGCGCTTTTAACCAGCGGGTTAATTTAGACTTATCCAGTGTTTGCATACTATCAGCCGCCGCCAGTAGCTCTAATGCAGCAACATTAGCCGCTTGTTCAAATTGGCCTATTAGCGGTTTAACTAGCAGTTTTTTCCCTAACGCTATGGCTTCACTGGCTAATTCAAACCCTGCATTAGCAATGACTCCACCGCATTCTGATAAATGCAGCTTAAACCCATCTCGACTAAAGCCATGCCATTGAATATGCTCAGGTAAGGGTTTAATGGGTTTAGTGCTGTGATAAACGTAAAACTGATAATCATCAAATGGGGTTAAAAAATCGGCAATACTATCGGCACTCTCAAACGGTAAATAGACTAAGATTTGATGACCATACAGAATTTTTGACGGAGACACTTCAACAAATGGCGGCAAAATTGGAAAACCGAAGTGATGCCAATGGCACCCTAACCCAATATCAACCTGGGCAAAGTGGCTTAAAATGATTTCATCTAACCAACTACCACCTTGCTTAGGCACAGAGTACTGTAATGCAGCCTGATGGCTAATAGAAATTGATTTAACGCCTTGCTGTTTTGCCGCCCAAGCGGTAACAGGTTCAAAGTCGTTTAACACTAAATCATAGCCACGAACATCTAGCTGCTTAACCTCTTTAAATATCGAACGGCTTATGGTTTTTTGAGCCGTTTTTAATAAATTAATACGCCCATTAACGGTTGCGAATGACAAGCCCTTACGCACTTGATAGTCACCAAACTCCTGCATATCGAAATAGTGTTCAGCAGGACGACCACTAAACAAAAAATCAACATCAACACCTTTATTTTTCATTGCCTTGGCCATCACACGCGCGCGACTAATATGGCCATTGCCAGTCCCTTGGACTCCGTAAAGAATTTTCATGTTATTTAACCCTTACTTATATAATGTTTTCAGCTAGCGTGACTGAGCCAATGCCTAGCAAAATGCCTGCTAGAATATCTAATGGATAGTGCACCCCTAGTGCGATACGAGATAAACCGACAGTGGTCGCCCATAAATAAGCCAATGGCGCGAATACCGGAAAATACACATGAATGACACTTGCCAGCACAAAAGCACCTGCAGTGTGCCCTGAGGGTAAACTGAACTTATCTGATGGCTCAAAATGACCGTTAAAACCGACTAATGCATAACAAGGTCGTTGACGTCGTATGGCATTTTTAAGCATTAAATATAGCGGTAGCTCAATTAAGAAACCGAGCAATAATAGGTTAAAAAATGATTGGCCCTGGCTGTGCAATAGCAATACCGCGACAGACAGATACGCATACCAATGGCCATCACCTGTTGCGGACACTTTTAACGCGGTTGGTGATAAGTGTTGTTCACGGGTAAAGTGAATAATCGAATAAAACAGATATTGATCAACTTTTGTAATCAGGTTCATCATCACTCCTGCCGCGCATCATGCGCTAAATGTTTAATCCACTTTGACAGACTAATCTGTACCAATGACTATGGGGTGACATTTATTCGAAGCTTTTATGACAATCGAGGCTAGCGAAGTAGAAGATAGTAATAATATGTAGAATGGGGTATTGAATGTGTGGTGCTTGGTACATTGCAGTAAAGCTGCCGTTAACAAAAACGCTTACAATTCACCCTTAATTGTGTCAATAACAACTAAGGGCGAAGGATACAATAGGCTCTTTACACTGAAGCAGGTTGGGTTTCAGGTGCTTTATTGCGATAAATTTTCACTAAATGATAAATGTTAATCCCTGCTACAAACGCATTCATACCGGCAACAGGCCAGGCATCAATCGCATAACCGTAGGCCGCAAACAGGCCGCAACCAACAAAATTTAAGCATCGTAACATAATGATATCTTTCATCATTAATGAAATTGCTACCATAACAGAAGCAACGTAACCTAATATTTCAACCATATTTGAACTATCCATAAGAACCTCTTTAAGGCTCTCTGCCATCCATAAGCGTAACGAGGGATCCATGCCCCTAAAGCAAATAAATAAAATAAACCAATGCCTAAAAACCACTGATATGTTAACAAGTTGCCAGATATGTTAGTAATTTATAAACGTATTTTAGTGATCATGATCTACAGTTAATTGATAAACGGTTAAATTTGAAAGTAAATTACTTACAAAACCACCCATTGTTCTCAAAATAGACCATTGTGTTTTTTATATAGTATTATCATTCTAGTTTGATTTGCAACAAGGTCGTGACGAATAAGGCTTTTAATTTAAAATAAACCCCATATAATTCACTTAACTATTACCTTTAATAGCAATTAATCCAGTGCAATGAAACTATTGCAGCCACTAGGAGTTATCTATGGAATACAACACCTCAGAACTGTGCGACATGTATATCGATGTGGTCGACGTTGTCGAACCTATGTTCAGTAATTATGGTGGTTGCAGCTCTTTCGGCGGCTCAATAAGCACCATTAAATGTTTTGAAGATAACGGTTTAATTGCAGAAGCACTTCAAGAAGATGGTGAAGGAAAAGTGTTATTGGTTGATGGTGGCGGCTCATTACGCCGAGCACTATTAGATGCTAGCATTGCCGAAATTGCTGTAGCTAACAATTGGGAAGGTATTATCATTTACGGTACTGTCCGTGATGTTGATGCGCTAGAAGAGCTCGATATTGGTATTCAAGCGATTGCTTCTATTCCTGTTGGTGCCGATAGTAACAGCATTGGCGAAGTTGAAATCCCAGTCAACTTTGGCGGTGTAACATTCTTACCTGGCGACCATATTTATGCCGACAACACTGGGGTGATTTTATCTCCAGAACCTTTGGATATTGATTAATCATTCCAATAACAAAAAGCCAGCCTTGCTGGCTTTTTTTGTTTTATACTTACCACGCTTGTGCTTACAAGCTTAGCGGCTTCTGTTCGGTATCATAAACTCATTAAAGGTGTATTTATGCTCACATCATTTCATGCAACCGATCTTCAATCTTTACTGAACTGCCGTAAAGGTGAAACCAAACTTGGACAGCAATTTCAGCTATTGCCGCTTGAAGATACTGATAGTGGAGATATCTCAATAGCACTTGCACATGCCGCTGCACAAGGGGTTAAATTTGCGATTATTGGCATTAGTGAAGACATTGGTCCGCGGGCTAATTTAGGTCGTGGCGGCTCACATGACGCCTTTACAGCCAGTATCAGTCAGCTTGCCAACTTGCAGTCAAACCGTTTTTTTAGCGGTGAACAATGCATGATTATAGGTCAAATCACCCTAAATCAAGTGCTTGACACCAACGCAGATATCGCCACACTGCGCCAAGCAACCGCAGCACTTGATGCTCAAGTTATTGCAGTATTAACCCAAGTGTTTGCTGCTGGGTTAGAACCGATTGTGATTGGTGGTGGACATAACAATGCCTACGGCCTGTTAACCGCAGCTAAACAAACCTTTAACCAGCCTATGGCAGCAGTCAACCTTGACCCGCACAGTGATTTCAGGCCGCGAGAAGGTCGACACAGTGGCAATGGATTTAGTTATGCCGCGGCTAATGGAGCACTCGACCATTATCATATTCTAGGTTTACATGAACTGAAAAACAGCGAAGCTACCCTTGAGCAGCTCAGCTTATTTGGAGCCAGTTGGCACAGTTTTCAACAAATATGGGTACGCCGTGAAATAAGCTTAGACAGCGCACTTAAAGATATATGCCATGAGCTAAATAACACCGGCCTTCCCGTTGGCCTTGAACTTGACGTTGACGCTATCGCTAAAATGCCAAGCAGTGCGTCAACATTTGCTGGAGTTCCCTTGTTAGATGCTTGTCATTACGTTTACCGCGTCGCCAAACAATGTGACTGCGCCTATCTACATTTAGCAGAAGCTGCACCCCAATGCCATGAAGCTGGTGTGACGGCTGGATACCGCGATGTAGGCCAAGCAATAAGTGAGCTTATTTATAGCTATATTCAAGGTCGAATGAGCAAACTAGGCTAACAAGAGTGACGGTGCGACAGAAAAGACCAAATAGGATTAATAACACAAACGCCAGCAGAGTAGATTTTTAACAATAAATTATGCTCTAATGCGGGGCAAATTTATGCTTCATTTTGCTGAGAGTAACAACTCGATTTTACCTTAGCAAAGCAAGCTAATGCCTACTAATCAAGTCTGGCTTAAGCGCGTATCATTTATTATCGACTTGATTGTTATCACACTCTAGCGCTTAGGTGATGTTGCAAGCCGCAACAATGGCATAAACTGGCACTCAATTATCGCACATTATAGGAATATACCCATGTCTGAGGGCGAATCAAAAAACACCCACTTTGGCTACAAAACCGTAGAGGCCGAAAAGAAAGCTGATCTCGTTGCGGATGTATTTCATTCTGTTGCGGCAAAATACGACATCATGAACGATGTGATGTCGTTTGGGGTTCACCGTTTTTGGAAACGTCACACCATTGAAGTAGCCGCTGCTCGCAAAGGCATGAAAGTATTAGACTTAGCCGGTGGAACTGGTGATTTAACCGCTAAATTTTCGCACTTAGTCGGTGACACTGGTCAGGTTGTTTTAGCTGATATTAATGATTCTATGTTAAAGGTTGGCCGTACAAAACTACGTGACAAGGGTATTGTGAATAATGTCAAATACGTACAAGCCAATGCTGAAGCCTTGCCATTTCCTGATAACCATTTTGACATAATCACCATCGCCTTTGGTCTACGTAATGTGACCGACAAAGACGCTGCACTGCGTTCAATGCAGCGAGTATTAAAACCTGGTGGAAAATTACTGGTGTTAGAATTTTCAAAACCACAACATGAAATTATGCGTAAAGTGTACGACCTTTACAGCTTTAAAGTATTGCCAAAAATGGGCGCGTTAATCACTAAAGACGCTGATAGTTATGAATACTTAGCCGAATCAATTCGTATGCATCCCGACCAAGAAACCTTAAAACAAATGATGATTGATGCAGGTTTAGAACAAGTGGATTACACCAATATGACTGACGGTGTGGTGGCATTGCACAGAGGTTATAAGTTTTAATGAGCGTCAACCACTTAGCCTTGTTAGCATGCGCGGCAATTGAGTCAGGCTTTGCCAAACTGCCCGCGCAAGCGCAGCAAGATTACGCCCGTTTAAAACCTCTACACGACAAAGTGCTTTGCATACAATTATCACAACTTTCCTGGCCGCTTTACATTATTTTTGCCAAGAAAATTCAAGTGATGAGCTATTTTGAAGGTGACGTAGCCGTTACTTTAAAAGCCGATGCATCGACCCTGTATCAACTGCGTGAAGGTGCCAATATCACTGAGCTTATTAAACAAGACAAGCTGAGCATTGAAGGTGACATTCAATTACTGCAAACTTTCAGTCACTACATGCAACATATTGAGTTTGACTTTGCTGAACCTTTGTCGCGCTACATTGGCGATGCACCAACGCATAAATTACTCGCAACGACTCAAAAAATAGGTAAAGATATCAAGTCCATGCTGGTAAAAACCCGTGATCATTTGGGGCAATTAACCACTGAAGAGTATCGCCTTGCGCCACATAAAATCGAGTACTTACATTTTCGTGATAATCTGGAACAGCTTGTCACGCAAACTGAGCATATCGACACCCGTATTGCCCAACTAAGAGACAAAATAACCTCATGACAATTGCTAGTATCAGGCGCGGTTACCATGTCATTAAAACCATGCTGCATTTCGGCCTTGATGATTTATTACCGCAACATAAAAAGCCATGGTACTTCAAATTACTGCGCGCTTGCTTCTTCTGGCTAGGTAACCGTCATAAAAATAAGCAACCCGCTGAGCGCTTAAAACTGGCGATGCAAGAGCTGGGGCCTGTTTATATAAAGTTAGGCCAAATGCTGTCCACACGCCGTGACTTATTAGATGATGAATGGGCCTATCAGTTAGCCATGCTGCAAGATCGCGTCCCACCATTTGATTCAGCTTTAGCACGCATTTTAATTGAAGAAGCCTTAGGTGAACCAATTGAAAACCTGTTTGATCACTTTGGAGACACACCGTTAGCCAGCGCATCCATTTCTCAAGTCCATACCGCAACGTTAAAATCAAATGGCAAAGAAGTAGTACTAAAAGTATTACGCCCCAATGTAGAAGTGAATATCAACGCCGATATCCAGCTAATGATGCAAGCGGCAAGCATATTGGAACGCATACTAGGTGATGGTAATCGTCTGCGTCCCGCCGAAGTAATAGAAGATTATCGCACGACCATTTTAGGCGAGTTAAACCTCAAACTTGAAGCCTTAAATGCCACCAAACTGAGAAACAACTTTTTAGATTCTGACTCGCTTTATGTGCCTTATGTGTATGAGGAACATTGCTATCAACGCTTAATGGTAATGGAGCGAGTGTACGGCATTCCAGTTTCTGATACTGAGGCTTTACGTGCCCAGGGAACTAATTTTAAGTTACTTGCAGAGCGCGGCGTAGAGTTGTTTTTTACTCAGGTATTTAGAGACAACTTTTTCCATGCAGACATGCATCCTGGCAATATTTTTATCAGCACAGAACATCCTGAAAACCCTTATTATATCGGCTTAGATTGCGGCATTATGGGCACTTTAACCGAAGTTGATAAGCGCTATCTTGCGGAAAACTTTTTAGCCTTTTTTAATCGCGATTATCATCGCATTGCCCAGCTTTATATTGAATCGGGTTGGGTGTCTGAACACACTGACGTACTCGCATTTGAGCAAGCGGTAAAAGTGGTTTGCGAGCCTATGTTTAATAAACCGCTAGATGAGATATCATTTGGGCATGTGTTATTAGCGCTGTTTCGCACCGCACGCCAATTTGATATTGTGGTACAACCTCAATTAGTACTACTTGAAAAAACCTTATTGTATATCGAAGGTTTAGGCCGTCAGCTTTATCCTCAGTTAGACCTATGGCAAACAGCCAAGCCATTTTTAGAAAACTGGATGGCAGAACAAGTTGGCCCTAAAGCCATGTTTAACAAAGTAAAAACTAACGCGCCATATTGGGCTGAAATATTGCCAGAACTCCCTGAACTAATATACGACAATCTTAAAGTGGGGCGTAAATTATTAGGCTCGCAGCAACAAATGCTTGATAAGTACTTAAGGTATCAGCAGAAATCTCATAAAAGTAATTACTTGTTGATCACCTCTGCCGTTTTGTTGATCTGTGGCACAATATTGTTCACCCAAAGCGCTACACTATGGGCCGCTTACACTTGTATTGGTACTGGCAGCGTTTTATGGATAGCAGGATGGCGATCTAGGCCAAAGAATCGTAAATTTTAGCTAGCACTAATTTATTAGAAGTTCATAATACTTACATAATTTGATCTTATAATGGTTTTTTAAGTTTTGTGAAACAAGACACCATTTTATATATTAAAGAGGAAATTCCACATGGGCGGCATCAGTATTTGGCAGCTTTTAATCGTCGCACTAATTGTAGTGTTATTATTTGGAACGAAGAAACTTCGTTCTCTAGGTGGTGATTTAGGTGGCGCCGTAAAAGGCTTTAAAAACGCCATGTCATCTGAAGATGAGAAAAAATCATTAGAAGACGCCACGGCACAAACCTCTCAACAGGCTGATGAAAAAAAGCCTGAGTCTAAGAGCAAAGAACAGGCGTAATTTATTATGTTTGACGGTATCGGCTTTATGGAGCTGCTGCTGATTGGTATTTTGGGGCTGGTGGTTCTCGGCCCCGAACGTTTACCAGTTGCAGTACGTTCAATCACTGGCTGGATCCGTGCGATTAAACGCATGGCCAATTCAGTTAAAGATGAACTTGAGCAAGAGCTTAAAATTGAGCAACTACATGCTGATTTAAAAAAAGCTGAAAGCAAAGGTTTATCCAATTTGTCACCTGAGCTACAACAATCAATTGATGAATTAAAACAGGCAGCCCAATCGGTAAATCGACCTTATAAGGTCGAAGATATTAATCCGACAGCATCAACACCGATAACCAATGACTCTGTTGCCTCTGTGTCTTCCGATGGCAAACTGGGTGATGAAACAATTAAATCGACTGCAGATACTAGCCACTCTAGCCCTAAATCAAACGGATAATTCATGTCGCAACCGCTACCGCTTATTAGCCATTTGTTAGAATTACGCACCAAATTACTTAAAGCCATTGGCAGTGTGCTGCTGGTTTTTATTATTACCGTTTATTGGGCGAATGACATTTACCATTATGTTGCCTTACCATTAATGAAATCATTGCCAGAAACCGGCAGTATGATTGCAACCGATGTAGCGGCTCCCTTTTTTGCGCCATTCAAATTAACCTTAGTGCTATCATTTTTTGTCGCTATACCCTATGTGCTGTTTCAAATTTGGTCTTTTGTGGCACCAGGACTCTATAAGCATGAAAAGCGTTTGGTTATGCCGCTACTTGCTAGCAGTACGTTACTATTTTATCTAGGTATCGCTTTTGCCTATTATGTTGTTTTTCCTGTCGTATTTGGCTTTTTTACCAGTGTTGTACCTGAAGGTGTGCAAGTTGCCACCGATATCAGCAGCTATTTAAGCTTTATTTTAAAGTTGTTTTTTGCTTTTGGTTTAGCATTTGAAATTCCAGTCGCTGTAGTATTACTGTGCTGGGCTGGTGTTACTACACCGGATGAATTAAGACAAAAACGTCCTTATATCGTCGTGGGTGCATTTGTTATTGGCATGATCCTTACCCCTCCTGATATCATCTCGCAAACTATGTTAGCAATACCTATGCTGCTGTTATTTGAAGGTGGTTTATTAGCTGCTAAGATGTATACCCCAAAAGACGATGAAGAAGATGTGCCAACAAATGAGCACTCTGATAGCTAATCCTTAATCTAACCAGTGATTAGTTAATAATAACAAGGAATAAATCATGCGCTTAACTTGGATTGCAGCCGCCATTATAGTGGCTTCTAGCTCTGCACAAGCCAATACCGAATTAGAACAACAATTATCTTTTTGTGCGATGAAAGCCGATAAACTTGATCGTCTAGTTTGTTACGATGAACTATCTGCAAAAGTGGTACTAGCAAGCGAGAATAGTAAAGCTGTCGCAGTAATTTTACCGGCGGTTGTCGCTAGCCAGTCAGCGGTGACAGATGCGGTAGAACCTATATCTATTGTTCAAAAGAACACCTCTCTAGCGGTCACGACACCTCCAGTGCAAGTCGAGGCCTTTGGTTTTCGGAAAACCATTGAAGAAGACATAGAAAAGTTATACTTCGAGGTTTCTGGTATTGATAAAGACCCTTATGGCGCATTGATTATCACCTTAACTAATGGGCAAATCTGGAAACAAACCGATAGCGAACGTTACAGAGTCAATAAAGGGCAAAAAATTTATATCGAAAAAGGCGCGTTAAGCTCATTTTTGCTTGGAACAGATGACCGTAACTCGACCACTCGAGTCAAGCGAATTAAGTAATCAATTAATGATTCAGCATATCGATATTGCGGTGAATTTATTAAGTTCAAGCTTAATAGAAAAAAGCAGTGACATAATAGAACAAGCGGCGAAACATCATGTTTCGCCCTTAATCGTTATCGGTTCTGACCTTGGCGAAAGTAGCCAGGCCATTACCCTATGTCAGCAATATCCTCAGCAGTTATTTTGTACAGCAGGTGTGCACCCACACCATGCAAGCTCGTGGACGAACACTAGTGCCAATAGATTGAAACAATTAGCTCTAGAAGAAACTGTGGTTGCTATTGGTGAATGCGGTTTAGATTATAACCGCGACTTTTCACCGCGGGATCAACAGCGTCAAGCATTTGCTGCTCAACTTGAAATAGCTTGCGAACTCAATATGCCAGTCTATATGCATTGTCGGGATGCCCATGATGACTTTATCGCCATATTCAATCAATATAAAGCCAACTTGCCTAAAGCGGTATTGCATTGCTTTACCGGCAATAAATCTGAGCTAGACGCATGTTTAGCTGCTGATTTATATATTGGTATTACTGGTTGGATTTGTGACGAGCGACGCGGGCAAGATTTAGCTGAATTAGTGAAGTATATTCCCAACAACCGTTTAATGGCCGAAACTGATTCGCCTTATTTACTGCCAAGAAGTATGCGCCCTAAGCCCAAATCAAGTAAAAACTTACCCCTATATTTACCTTATATAGTCGAATCGATAGCTAAACTACGTGATCAAGATTATGCTGTAGTTGCACAGCATTGTTATCAAAATAGCAGTACGTTTTTTAACTTACCTAGCAATATTACTGGTAAAAAGTAATGAATAGTCTGCCGATTTCATCTTTCAATTCAAGTCGACTATTGAGTTTATTATTTTTGATTTTATGCTCATTGCTGCTGTTAAGCCAAAGTGTTGCTAACAATGATAATCATAGTTATCAACCCTCTCTTCGTCTAACAGAAAGCTCTATCACTAAAATTAATTTACATGATTGGATGTTTATTCAAACACAGAAAAACATCAATAATTTAGCTGAGCTAGAACAACAACCTCCTGCCACTTGGCGTAAAATAACCCGAAAGGATACTGAGCTTATTGGTGTTAAAAACATGTGGGTTAGCTTCAACATTTTTTCACCAATCGACTATCAAACTCGCATTATTGCCCTTGATAACCCATTAATCGATCATATAACGCTTTATCACAAAGTGAATGGAAAACTAGTTAATACTGCCTACATGGGTGATGCATTAACATTTAGCAACCGTCCACTGCAAAGTAATACTTTTCTATTCCCCTTTGAGCTACAACCAGGGGAAACCCATCAGTTTTTACTCAAAATAGATACGCTCGGCAGTACCGATTTACCGTTAATTTTATGGTCATCTAATGATTTAACTCAGGAGATTGAAACCAAAAATCTCAGCTATGGCTTACAAATCGGATTATTGGTTGCTATTGGCACCTTTAGTCTTTTTATCGCATTAACCTCTGGCTCATTCAGCTTTAGTTATTACAGTGGCTATGTTTTGAGTTTAGCTTTGTTAGTTGCCACTGTTCACGGTGTTTCGTTTCGATATTTATGGTCAGAATGGCCCCAAGTGCAAAACATCATAGTCCCTTTTCTTATTCCCATTATTCTGGGATTTAATTTAATGTTCACTGAAAAGGTGCTGTTACTCAAATATCACAACTTACAGATGCTAAAAGTATGTCGTTTATTAGCCGCTATTGCGTTTGTATTGGCCATAACATTACCCTTTATAGACTATAGTATCGCGATATATGTTCTATTATTTTTCGTCGCTTTGGTATGCATTATTTTAAGTTTAATCACCATTGTCCAAGCTTGGGCTGGACAACGCAATGCGCGTTTATATGGATTAGGGCGCGTTATACTACTCAGTAGTTGTATCATCTCTTGTTTGATGTATTTAGGTCTGTTTGACTTGGGTATGGCTGTACAAACACCACTAATGATAGGCATAAGTATTGAAGTTATCACCATGGCTGCAGTATTAACCATTCGCTATAACGATGAACGTAAATCGAAATTAGATATCCAACAACAAGCATTAGAACAAGCTGAGCGCCTAAGACAAAACCGCGAAGAGTCTTTTAAAGCCGAAGCAGAAGCTAATGAACTGTTAGAGCAAATGGTCCAAGAGCGCACCTTAGAGTTAGAAGTGACTTTACGTGAACTAAATGAAGTGAACCAAAAGCTCACCGAACAAAACACTATCGATAGCCTTACCGGAGTGAAAAATCGCAGCGTATTTGACCGCCGACTGATTGCAGAAGGGCGCATTAGCCGTCGCCAACAAACGCCAATGGCACTATTAATGCTCGATATTGATAAGTTTAAGAATATAAATGATCGCTACGGCCATTTAGCAGGCGATCATACCTTACAAATTATTGCTCATACTCTGTCAGAAAATGTAAAGCGCCCAACCGATCTGGTATCACGTTTTGGTGGTGAAGAGTTTGCTATTATATTGCCCAATACTGATGGTGATGGCGCAATTTTAGTGGCTGAAACAATACGGACAGCCATTGAAGTATTAGCGATAAAGTGGGACAGCCATGATATTCCGCTAACGATCAGTATCGGTATTTCTGTGGCGATTATTGATAGTGACGATCACCCAACTGTTTTATTAGACCAAGCTGACAAGGCCCTGTATCAGGCCAAGCGCAGTGGTAGAAATCAAGTCTGCCTTTACTCAATGACATCCGATGCATCTTAACCCTGGAGTAGAATGTGAATATAATTACTAGTGCTTTTCCTCAGCGCAGAATGCGCCGCATGCGTAAACATGAATTTAGCCGCCGCTTAATGGCTGAAAACCAACTAACTGTAAATGATTTAATCTATCCGATGTTTATTTTAGAAGGCACTCAACGCAGTGAAAAAGTGGCTTCAATGCCAGGTGTTGAACGCTTATCTATCGATTTATTATTAAAAGAAGCCGCTGAATTAGTTGAGCTAGGCATTCCGTTAATCGCCCTATTCCTGGTAACTCCCGCTGATAGAAAGTCATTAATGGCGGAAGAAGCCTATAACGATGATGGGCTGGTACAACGCGCTGTACGTGAGTTAAAAAAAGCTTTCCCGCAGCTGGGCGTAATGACAGATATTGCCTTAGATCCTTTCACTACACATGGTCAAGATGGCATTCTTGATGACACCGGTTATATTTTAAATGACATTACCACTGAAATTTTAGTCAAACAGGCGCTATCTCATGCTGCTGCTGGTGCAGATATTGTCGCTCCATCGGACATGATGGATGGTCGTATTGGTGAAATCCGTAAAGCATTAGAAGCTGCGGGTCATATCAACACCCAAATTATGGCCTATTCGGCTAAATATTCATCAAGCTACTATGGCCCATTCCGTGATGCGGTCGGCTCTGCTGGTAACTTAAAAGGTGGCAATAAGCACAGCTACCAAATGGACCCAGCTAACAGTGATGAAGCCTTGCATGAGGTTGCTTTAGATATTCAAGAAGGGGCTGATATGGTGATGGTGAAGCCAGGTATGCCTTACCTTGATATCGTCTATCGCGTCAAAACAGAGTTAGCAGTACCGACTTTTGCCTATCAGGTAAGTGGCGAGTATGCCATGCACATGGCCGCGATTCAAAATGGTTGGTTAGCCGAAAAAGCTATCGTGATGGAGTCATTACTCTGCTTTAAACGTGCTGGTGCAGATGGAGTATTAACCTACTTTGCTAAGCGTGCAGCGCAGTGGTTAAAAGACGATAAATAACATTTTACAACCTGTGATAAGCCCAGATTATCTGGGCTTTTTATTGCGTATTAGTGGCAATGCAAATCTGCTTAAGCTCTCATTTCAAACATTTAAGCTATTAATTTAGTGACTAAGTTAACATCCTTCATGGTTAACACTTAACAGCTAAATGAACTCATGTTTGAATAATCCTCGTACTATTTTTTCTTCTGTATCGAGGCTTTATCATGCACAATAGCATTAAAACATTATTTGCCACCAGCGCACTTATTTTCAGCAGCCAAGTATTAGTCGCCCCCGTTTTTGCTAACACTGGTTGTGGATTTGAAGAAGAGTCGCAAGGATTTAACGCAACTTGCAGTGAGGAGAAAGAAGAAGTGATCATCACAGGAATTATAACAACCGACACACTTGCACATAACTTACCCGGTTACGCCACAGAATACCAAGGTTACGAGGCTGATGCAGAGCAAATCGCGGCATTAAAGCAAGTGTCAGAACCCACTGATATCGTCGTTATTATTGGCACATGGTGCCCAGATTGCCATCGTGAAACGCCACGCTTTGTCCGTTTAATCGAAGCCGCTGCCAACCCAAATCTAACCGTAACTTATATTGGGGTTGATAGAAGTAAGCTTGATCCACAAGGGTTAGCTGCGCAATATGAATTCACCCGTATTCCAACTTTTATTATTAAGCAAAAAGGTCAAGAAATCGGCCGAATTATAGAGCGTCCAGACGTGTCACTTGAAGCTGATTTAATGAACATCGTTAAATAATCAGCCGCTAAACAATCAGCCATAAAAAATAGCAACAGATACAAAAAACGGGACACTATGTTAAGTTAGTGTCCCGTTTTTATTTTGTCCCCTGCTGCCAACAATCTGGTTAGATTCACTTAAGCCAAGTTGGAGTAAATAGTGACACATCGAACACTGCGTTATAAGCCTTTAACAGCGAGTCTGGCCATACTGGTTAAGGTGTTTATCATTAAAGTTAAGTACTCCTTACAAACTTGTAAGATAATTCAATGGCTTTAAATGGTAATCCACAAAATGCAAGGATGTGGCCTAAAATACCTTTTACATCTGCTGCATGACCTTTTGATATATCAATACTGTCCGCTAACACTTTTGCAATTTTATCGTAAACCGTGAGGGTATTTGAAATATCACCTTGTATCGCGTGTAATCTGCCTGACGCATGTAAATGGGTTAGAATCGCTTCGCCAATTGTTCTTGCCCAGCGAGTCGTTGGCCTAGCCTACAAGCGATTATCATAATCAAGTTTTACTTGTCGCCTTAACCTAGACTCCCTACCTTTATTAATTGCAGCATAACTCTTAAAGCCCATCGCAGTATGCAGATACCCAGGAGTCTTCTCCGTCATGCTGTGGGCTTTAGCCGTTATGGTTGGTGCCCCATACAATATGTATTCATCTTCTGTGTGCACAAATGGCCAAACAGGTACTAACGGAACCGGATCACCAGCATGTACACAACGATAAATACCATTATTGGTGGCATAAACAGTTTTTAATGCAAAGCTTGGGTAGCCCACTCGGGGGGCACCAAAGGTATACAGTTTCACATTTGCCTGAAAACGTTGCTTTAGCCAGTTTGTCGCTAAATTAGCTAACGCACCACCTAAACTATGACCAACAACATGAATGTTTAAATTTGTTTTGAATTGCGGTGCGACTAGCTTAAAGTAGTCTTCAAGCTGCTGTCTTAATGAATTGAAGGTGTTATTAAATCCAGCATGAACGGGCTGTCCATTAGCGCATGTACTCACGCCACAATGTAAATCGGTAATAATATCACGCTTCTTTTCCGTCCCTCTTAAGGCAAGTACAAAGTCACCATTGAATGGCCCTTGTTTGCCTTTTGCTATACAGCCGAAGGGAGTCGTATGTTTGAAGACTCTCTCTAAAATACTGCCACTAATACCTAAAACTATATTATTAAAAGAAAAACCAACTGCTAAATCCTTATATAACTCACTTGATTTTACACCATTATGTCTTGAGCTTGCATATGCAATTTCAGCAAAACTTGCTGCAATTCCGGGGGTTAAAGCATTCATCTTAATGTCCTTATTTATAAGTTAAAGTGCGCCTTCAATCATTTTGGCAAATTCAGATTCATGATTAATCAAACTAAAATCCTCACTCCAACGACAAATACTTGGGTAATCCCCCTAAAAAAAGCTGATTTCAAAAGTAGAATTTTCTCGTACTATATACGCAGGGAGATTCTGCATGAAAACATCAAAATTTAGCGACAGCCAAATCTTGGCTATCCTCAAGCAAGCCGAAGCTGGCACCCCAGTTCCAGGGCTGTGCCGTGAGCACGGCATGAGCTCGGCTACCTTCTACAAGTGGCGGGCCAAATTTGGCGGCATGGACGCCTCTATGATGGCGCGATTGAAAGAGTTAGAGGCTGAAAATTCACGACTCAAAAAAATGTATGCCGAAGAGCGTCTAAAAGCCGAAATACTCAAAGAGGCCATCGAAAAAAAGTGGTAAAGGCCGTCGCGGCGGCGGGAGCTGGCGCAAAAGGCGGTGCATGATAAAGCCATTCCAATCGCATTTGCCTGTGCCTTGTTTGGACTCAGTGAGAGCTGTTATCGCTATCAGGCAAAACTCAGCGGTGAAAACGCTGTGATTGCTGATTGGTTACAGCGACTAACATCGACCCATAGAAGTTGGGGATTTGGGCTGTGTTATTACTTTTTACGTAACGTGAAACGCTACCGATGGAACCATAAGCGAGTGTATAGAATTTACCGTGAATTGGAGCTAAACCTACGGATTAAGCCGAAGAAACGCTTGAAGCGTGATAAACCGGACGCATTGGCGGTGCCTGAGGCAATCAATGAATGTTGGTCTATGGACTTTATGCATGACCAACTTGAAGATGGTCGCAGCATTAGGTTATTGAACGTGATTGATGATTACAACCGTGAAGGCTTGGCGATAGAGGTCGACTTCTCCTTACCAGCAGAGCGTGTGGTCAGAACCTTGGAGCAAATCATCGAATGGCGTGGAAAACCGAAACAAATACGCAGTGATAACGGTCCAGAGTACATCAGTGCGGTGCTGGCTGCATGGGCTGAAAAACACGATGTAGAACTGAAATTTATTCAGCCTGGCAATCCACAGCAGAATGCTTATGTAGAACGCTATAATCGGACTGTGCGATACGAATGGCTGAGCCAATATCTTTGGAATAGTATTGCCGAGGTACAGGAACATGCGACACAATGGCTATGGTTTTATAACAATGAAAGACCCAATACAGCAATTGGTGGTGTCCCACCAAAGCAAAAACTGGCACTAGTGGCCTAAATATCTACTTTTGATCTCAGTTAAAAATGGGGAGATTACCCTTGAAGCCCTATAGCGATGTAATTCTTGATTACCTTTAAAATAGAAGCTCACTTCATCATCTGTAATATCACAATTTAAAGAACTCAATTT
This sequence comes from Shewanella sp. OMA3-2, assembly GCF_021513195.1. Taxonomy (NCBI): domain Bacteria; kingdom Pseudomonadati; phylum Pseudomonadota; class Gammaproteobacteria; order Alteromonadales; family Shewanellaceae; genus Shewanella; species Shewanella sp. OMA3-2. The sequence goes on from NZ_CP090974.1 coordinate 18,532, forward strand.
CACTGCATATTCATTTCTGGGTTCAATACCGCTAGGTGTACTTGACCATAATTTGTACTCTATTCTTTCAAAATGAACAATAATGAGCTGATAGACAACTTTTTCAGTTATGAGCAAAGCTGGCTGGCTAGAACGGAGACTTTTTTCCGGCATGCTGAAGTGACCTGCACTATCGGTATAGCATTCATCTTCAACATATTTACCATCAGAATAACTAAGTGTTCTTGAAATTTTTACATTAGCAAGAGGAATACCGTTATTAACTAAACGGCCTTTGACTGCTGGACATAGGTGTACTTTGTGGGTACCAATATGGTTATTGAGTTTTCGTAATATTTCAGAGAATGGCATAGCCTAATCTTCGAGTTATCGTTAGCAGGCTAAAATAGAAAAGCGTGTTCCATACTTATAGCGCTAACATCCATGTAATGAAACAATTCTAAGCATAAATGCTCAAATTGCAAGATTGATATTTTCACAAAAAAATTAGATAGTTATAAAGAATAATTGGCGCCACTTTTCTTATTACTTTTAATGTCCCCCTATAACTCACTAAAGGCAAAGTAGCGATAATTAACATAAATTGACGCAGGTATTACTGACACAATAACGGGGTATTCAATTAGTTAGCACCCGATGTATATTTAATCTTTGTGTTAAGTTAACGCTCATCTACCACTCTGTCTGCCAGCATTTTCAGTACTCCTTCACGAAGCGCCCCGCCAGATAAGTTAAGAGAATCAATATCAAGTAATTCAAATAACGCGATTAAAATAGCAACGCCCGAGGTGAACGTAGGCGCTTTTTCAGCAGATAAGCCTTGAATATAGTTTAATGATTGATTCTTCTGCGCTAATACTTCATCGCGGAAACGATATAAGACTTTAAGAGTAATAATTTCAGGTAACTCACGATGATTAAGCACTGAAACGACAGATTGAACAGCACCAGATGCGCCTACTACGCTTTGCCAGCCAAGTTCTTTTAATAATTTAACATGAGGAAGTAATGCGTTGGAAACAGCCATTTTGGCTTGTTGAAAATGATGCAGTTGATAAGGAACTTGATTGAAAATTTGTTGATTAAAGCGAACACAACCAAAATCTAAGCTGGTTTTAAACAACACTTTACTGCCTTTACCAACAATAAATTCAGTGCTGGCACCGCCAATATCAATCACTAGGCGTTTTTCTATGCCCGCAGTTGTTGCCACCATACCTTGATAAATTAATTCAGCTTCACGCAAGCCTGAAATAATTTCTATAGGCTGTCCTAATATAGGCAAAGCTTGCTGCTTAAAATCATCCGCATTAGCAATAACACGCAAAGTAGCGGTAGCAATTACCGCAACATCATCTTGATTGACGCGATGTTTTTTGAGCATATCGGCAAACAGGGTTAAACAATCTAAGCCCCGTTGCATCACTTCATTCGACAAATAGCCATCATCACCAATACCCTCAGCCAAACGCACTTTGCGCTTATACTTGGCTATAATCTGTGGCTGACCAGCCACTGTCACCGCAACCAACATATTAAAGCTATTAGAGCCTAATGTGATGGCCGCGTATGCAGGTAAGGTTGATAGTCGCGGCATTTACGTCGGTCTACGAGTCCGGTGACGCGATGGTGTGTTACTACTACCGCTACGATGAGCACCTTTATTCGCGCCGTCACGGGTACGAGTGCTAGGGTGCTTACGATGAATACGTACTGGCGGAGGAATATCATCCAGTAAGGCATCACGATCATAATCAGATACCGGAATAGCGTGGGTAATATAGGTTTCAATACCTGGTAAATTTAGTGCATATTCTTCACAGGCAAAACTAATTGAAATACCCTTAGCGCCAGCTCGGCCAGTACGGCCTATACGGTGCACATAATCTTCACAATCATCAGGTAAGTCATAGTTATAAACATGCGATACATCAGAGATGTGTAAACCACGGGCCGCTACATCTGTGGCGACTAAAATATCTAAATCACCGCAGGTAAACTGTTCAAGAATACGAATACGTTTCTTTTGTGGCACATCACCTGTTAATAACCCAACACGATGCCCATCACCTTCAAGGTATGACCATAGCTTTTCACAGCTGTGTTTTGTATTAGAGAACACAATCGCTTTTTCTGGCCAATCTTCTTCAATCAAAGTCAGTAATAAGCGCATTTTATCTTCCATTGAAGGATAGAAGATTTCCTCTTTAATATTTTTAGAGGTTTTCTCTAATGGCTCAATTTCCACTTTCTCAGGGTCATTCATATGATCATAAGCTAATTCCTGCACTTTCATTGAAAGCGTGGCAGAAAATAACATATTCAAACGCGCTTTAGCGTCTGGCATACGGCGAAATAAGAAACGAATATCTTTAATAAAGCCTAAATCGAACATACGATCAGCTTCATCTAATACCACGGCTTGAATGTGATTTAAGCTGATTACACCCTGACGAACATAATCAATAATTCGTCCAGTGGTACCAATTAAAATATCAACGCCTTTATCTAATACTTCACGCTGCGTTTCATAGCTTTCACCGCCATAAACAATACCCACTTTCAAGCCAGTATGTTTAGCCAGTAAGTTAGCATCTTTAGCGATTTGAATGGCTAACTCGCGGGTTGGGGCCATGATAATGGCGCGCGGTTCAGTATTTTTACGCCCTTCAGGCGCGGCAGATGTTAATAAGTGATTAAATGTTGCCACTAAAAACGCCATCGTTTTACCTGTACCCGTTTGGGCCTGGCCGGCGATATCTTTAGTTTTTAACAAAATAGGTAATGATAAGGCTTGGATTGGGGTACAAAATTCAAAGCCGTTCTCGTTTAAGGCTGATAAAACTGCATCTTGCAGCGGAAAGTCAGCGAACTTTTTGGTCGATAAATGTGTTTGGCTCATGGCACCAGCATACTAGTTGGGGTTGCAAAAAAAGATACGATAGTTTGAAATAGCTACATTGTTTATCCGTTCATATTATAGTTCATATTATATATGCAGAGTTCAAAGCACCTCACTGCACAGGCTTCTTTATTGATAAACATTAATTATCAAATAGTTACAGAAAAAGACTGGGCACTGAGAAGCTTAAAAGAAATCATCATAGCTATTTAACAGCGGATGATGCTCTGCGTATAATGGCAAATATAAAAAATTGCGGATATTTACACGGTCACTTGAAAAGCTTTTCAACTAACCCAATATACATGGTAAGCCATTAATAAACTAGCAATGAACCAAATCTGGAGAACAACATGAGCGACAAAATAGTATACCTAAGCGACGACAGCTTCGAAAACGACGTATTAAAGTCTGACACTCCTGTGTTAGTCGATTTCTGGGCTGAGTGGTGTGGTCCTTGTAAAATGATCGCGCCAATCTTAGATGACGTAGCTGAAGAGTATGCAGGTAAGGTTACTGTTGCTAAAATGAACGTTGACCAAAACAGTATTACACCGGCTAAATTTGGTGTTCGTGGCATTCCGACTTTGCTTATGTTTAAAGGCGGCGAGTTGGCAGCAACTAAAGTTGGCGCACTGTCTAAAACGCAATTAAAAGAGTTTATTGACGCTCAAATCTAATCTCATTTAGAGTCTAATTGCGAAATGGCACAAGTTTTATACAATTTGTGCCATTTTTGTACCTAAAAATCTGGACGTCAGCCCAATATGGTGATAAATTTATCTCAGATTTTTTCAATTTAACCTTTTCTCGCTTTTCAGTCATAAACCCTGTTCTACACCCCTACTGATTGATTGCGGTAAGCTTTGTCGCGTAACACAAGACTCCCATACATGAATTTAACAGAATTAAAAGACACGCCGATTTCAGATCTTGTTTCACTTGCTGAAAGCATGAAACTAGAAAACATGGCTCGCGCCCGTAAGCAAGATATCATTTTCTCGATTTTAAAATCACATGCCAAAAGCGGAGAAGACATCTTCGGTGGCGGTGTATTAGAAATCCTCCAAGACGGTTTTGGATTTTTAAGAAGTTCAGATGGTTCATACTTAGCCGGCCCTGACGATATCTATGTTTCACCTAGCCAAATTCGCCGCTTTAATATGCGTACTGGTGACTCCATTTTTGGTAAGATACGTCCACCTAAAGAAGGTGAAAGATATTTTGCCCTGCTAAAAGTATCTGAAGTTAACTTCGACAAGCCAGAAAGCTCACGTAACAAAATCTTGTTTGAAAACTTAACCCCCCTTCATGCCGAAGAACGTCTTCGCATGGAACGCGGTAATGGTTCAACAGAAGATATCACCTCGCGTATTCTTGACCTATGTTCTCCTATCGGTAAAGGTCAACGTGGTTTGATTGTTGCTCCGCCAAAAGCGGGTAAAACATTATTACTTCAAAATATCGCCCAAAGTATTACTTATAACAACCCAGATGTGGTGTTAATGGTTTTACTGATTGACGAACGTCCTGAAGAAGTGACAGAAATGCAACGCATGGTTAAAGGTGAAGTAATTGCTTCAACCTTTGATGAGCCTGCAAGCCGTCACGTTCAAGTGGCCGAAATGGTACTTGAAAAAGCCAAGCGTTTAGTTGAACACAAGAAAGATGTGGTAATTTTACTTGACTCTATTACTCGTTTAGCTCGCGCATACAACACGGTTATTCCATCATCAGGTAAAGTACTTACCGGTGGTGTTGATGCCAACGCACTTCACCGTCCAAAGCGTTTCTTCGGTGCAGCACGTAACATCGAACACGGTGGCAGCTTAACGATTATCGCTACCGCATTGGTTGATACAGGTTCGAAAATGGACGAGGTGATTTACGAAGAATTTAAAGGTACCGGTAACCAAGAGTTACACCTTTCTCGTAAAGCCGCTGAAAAACGTGTGTTCCTGGCGATTGATTTCAACCGCAGTGGTACTCGTCGCGAAGAGAAACTGACTACAGTTGAAGAGCTTCAGAAGATGTGGATCTTGCGTAAAATCCTTCACCCAATGGATGAAGTCTCTGCAATGGAATTCTTAATCGATAAACTTGCAATGACCAAGACCAATGAAGAATTCTTCACTGCGATGAAGCGCACTAAGTCTTAATATATAAGACACATAGACAATAAAAAATGCCGCTAGCTCAAATGAGTTTAGCGGCATTTTTGTATGCATTCATTTAATCTTGAGGCCAAGCCCTATCGTAAGCATCAAAAGAATTAAAAGGTTGTACTAATTCAGAAATACTTGACAGTTGTTCAACTATTTCTTCTGGCAAATCAATATAAGACTTTTCTAAATCAATATGATTCACGCTAAACAATAAAATTTTATAAGTATTAATTTGCTCTTCAATTGCAACAACTTTTACTTTCTTGTTTAAAGATTCTAAAGAAAGCAAAATTGTTAATACTGCTAAATATTCTTGACTAGAACATTTTTCTAACGCCTTAAATTGATAGAAACCCAAGCCAACTCCAGCACCACGAGATAAATGACTTAATTTATTAATTACATCATCAGATAACTTGTTATTCTCAGCAACACGTTGGCACTCTGCGTACTTCTGCTCATATTGAGTAAATTTGGTTTGCAGCAATATTGAACCGTAAGTAGTATTGTCACCAGAAAATGAGGTCTTTGAAAATACTAAAAATACTAAAATTAAAATATTCTTCATTTAACTTTACATCCATCATGAATCGAACGCCAAAATACCTGTTGTTTAGGGTCTTCCCAAGTTCGATACGCTTCAATACCAGCAATAGTTTCTATCTGTCTACGACCATGCCGATCTAAACTACCAAAAGAAGAGAAGAAATACTCCCAATTGGATTGAGTAATTGCCCAGCCATTCTGCGCTTGATTAGAAGAAACAACCCTCCATGCCAACGTGTCTTCCATTAATCTAATACCACTACTGCTGGTTTTAACAGCATTACCAGCAAATATAGATAATAATTGACCAATTAAAATTGTCACTTTTCCAAGTTTCATTACATTATGAATATCATTAATATTATCTATAGCTATTAAGCTCTTTTCATCTAATTTCAATCCTACTATCGCAGGGCAATACTTCATAACTTCAATCCGTGAGTTAATTTTTGAATTTAATATTATTAGGTACTTAAAGGTGAATGGCAAATTTACTAGCAAAATAAGAAAATAAATCATACTAATGCACAATAGAAATAATTACTCTTAATTATAAAGTTCAACTTACAATCACTAAGTATTAGTTGACTCAAAAGTTCATATTTATAATCAAAAAAACTAACATAATTGCTATATAAATTTAATACTAGTTTTTACTCGGTTAGCGTTTAGGGCTACCGCATGAGTGTTTAATTTTTAGCCGAGACACTAAATCCAGCCTTTAATACCGTTTCAAGCATCGATGGATTGATCATGCATCGCTTTTGTTTTCCAACAATGCTTATCTTCGTCGACTCAGCTCGTTACATATTCAAACTCATATGGCTCAAGCATGAGAGATTTTCCGCTCCGGGAGCGTTGTATATTTGATATACATCCTCACTAATACTGACATCAAGCACATCGATTATATCCCCCCACGGCTATCGCAGCTTGTTTGACACTTAGTTCCTTAGAACGGATGTAATAACGGTACTCCAGGTCGATTGGGGGATCCTTTCTCAAGGCTACTGCCTTCAACCATAACGACATTCTGTATGCCCATGTTCAATTGCGGATTTGTCCGTATTGTTGGCTAGCTTGAGAACGAAGGCTTTTACTATCGTTTCGCGTAGCTTTCCCTAGTTACTTTTAACCGCAAGCAGATAGTTACCGCCTTGGTCCGCAATGGCTTTAGCTATTTTTGTTTAACAAGCCATCGCATCAATAGTCACTAACGCCCCTTTGATATAAGCACCTTTATCAACTCAGGAATGGCGGTTATCTAATTGCTTTTTTGTTCTGTTTTAAGTTGACCGAGTACTAATTTTTTGATGAAGTATAGACACTTATCATGTGTATGGTACTGGCTGCTCTACCTTCACAACTGTATGACCCACGAAGAGTTTTTCTATTAATAGCAATCACTTGACCTTCAGCAAGGAGGTGTATCGAAGACATCCAGTGAATAAAATACTAGTCAAACTATTCTGGTTCAATGGTTGATATGGTACGGGCAAACGTGTCATCAGCAGTAATGTCACTCTCGAATAAATTATTGTTTTTAAACCAATCACGATGTCCAAGTATATATTCTCGAATATCAAACCAGCCTTTAGCGCCTGCAATAACAGTACGAAGTGAACCAAACAGCACCCGAAAAATGGAGTATAAGATCATAGCGAGATTTTAACGTCAAATCGTGTGTTAAATTGATTTAAAAACGTTCACAATCTCGCCCTGAGTATTAACATAACTTACTTCATAAGAAAGTTGATATTCAAATAAAGGTTTCTTTATTCCCAAACTCTATCCGGACTTGCCCCGTCATTTTGTGACATAAATAGGCTTGTTATTGCATGAGAGGTAAATCTTTCGGGCAAGCATCTTGGCTGCCGAGTAAAGTCATGCAGACAAATACTCCACCTTGATTACCGATAACATGATAAAAATCATCGATGATGCGCTTATCACGACGGACTAATTCAAGCGGAGGATATCATTACTAATGACACCCGTTGAATTTCATATAAAACCAATGAGTTACATTTTTCAAAATAATAACATTGAACATGTCTTAATTATCCATTGTTATTACTTTCATAATGCCACGCTCAGAATCTTAACAAGATAAAATCTATACTAAGGTGCGCATCTCTAATTGGTTTGGGTATAATAGTCGCCATTAACAGCACTTTTATCAAAGATTAGGAACACCCCATGGCTTGGATCCAATTGCGCATTCACACCCATCGTGACAATGCAGATATGTTAGGCGACTTATTAATGGATCAAGGCTCTGTTTCCATTACCTATGAAGATGGCCAAGACGAACCGATTTTTGAACCCAAATTAGGTGAAACACCACTCTGGCAAGATACGGTAGTTGTTGCGTTATTTGATGCCGGCACCGATTTAGCACCCACAATTGAGTTTTTAGAATCCATGCCATTCTTAGGTGCTGGTTTTAGCCACAAAATTGAACAAGTTGAAGATAAAGACTGGGTACGTGAATGGATGGACAGCTTCCACCCTATTCAATTTGGTCAACGTTTATGGATTTGCCCAAGCTGGCGCCCTATTCCAGATCCACAAGCGGTTAATGTTATTTTAGACCCTGGCTTAGCGTTTGGCACAGGTACACACCCAACCACCGCATTATGCCTTGAGTGGTTAGACAGCTTAGACTTAACAGATAAAGAAGTTATCGATTTTGGTTGTGGCTCAGGTATTCTAGCGATTGCTGCTATCAAATTGGGTGCTAAAAAAGTCACCGGGGTTGATATTGATTACCAAGCCATAGACGCATCAACCGCTAATGCTGAACGTAATGATGTTGCCGACAAATTGTCGCTTTATTTGCCTGAAGATCAGCCAGAAAACTTACAAGCAGATGTGCTTGTTGCCAATATTCTGGCTGGACCGTTAAAAGAATTAGCCCCATTGATTGCTGAAAAAGTGAGAACAGGCGGTAAATTAGCCTTATCAGGCTTATTACGCGAACAAGCTCAGGATGTATCTGACTTTTACAGCCAATGGTTTGATATGGACCCAGCGTGCCATAAAGAAGATTGGACTCGCCTAAACGGAACAAAAAAATAGTTTACTATTTAAGCTAACAGACGCGCTTATAACAAGGTTTATAATCGTTGTGCGCGCGTCTATCTTATCTACCGCTTCGCTGCAACCCTCATCAGTGCTCAAAAATGAAAATAAATTGCTCCAAATCGAAGTTATTACGCAATTAATTGTCTGAGATCAAAAGTCAAGTAAAAAAGTTTTATTTAGGTCATTTATTGACCTTTTCAAGCAGGCTAAAAAGGGCTACTATAGCGCCCCTTTGAAGAGCAAGGTGAAATAAGCAAATGCGAATTGGCCCCTATCAACTGTCTAATCAGCTGATCGTGGCACCAATGGCAGGTGTTACCGATCAAGCCTTCCGCAACCTTTGTTTACGTTATGGCGCAGCCTTAGCAGTATCTGAAATGTTGTCGTCCAATCCTGATGTTTGGGACTCGGATAAAAGCCGCGTGCGCATGGCGCATTCGGGTGAAGAAGGAATACGCTCCGTACAAATTGCAGGTGCAGACCCTGATTTAATGGCTAATGCCGCTCAGTTCAATGTTGAACAAGGCGCACATATCATTGATATCAATATGGGTTGCCCAGCAAAAAAAGTGAATAAAAAGTTAGCAGGTTCTGCATTGATGCAAAACCCCTGCTTAGTAAAAGAGATTTTACAAGCCGTGGTTAGCGCAGTGGATGTTCCAGTAACCCTAAAAATTCGCACGGGTGGGACCCAGATAATCGTAACGGGATCCAAATAGCCCAAATTGCCCAAGATTGTGGCATTGCTTCGTTAGCGGTCCACGGCCGTACTAAGCAATGTATGTATAAAGGCTTTGCTGAATACGACACGATTAAAGCAATAAAACAGAATATATCGATTCCGGTTGTTGCCAATGGCGATATAACCAGTCCCGAAAAAGCCAAATTTGTGCTTGATTACACGGGTGCTGATGCGGTGATGATAGGAAGAGGTGCACAAGGAAGGCCCTGGATTTTTAAAGAAATTCAGCACTACTTGGAAACAGGTTCAAAGTTAGCGCCTATCGAGGCAGAAGAGCAACGCACTGTGATGCTTGAACACCTTGATAAACTTTACAATCTGTATGGCGAGTACAAAGGTGTCCGTTTTGCCAGAAAGCATATCGGATGGTACCTAAACCACGAAGAACAACGTCAATGGCGTGCTGACTTCAACAGGCTTGAAACCGCTGTCCAACAGCATTCCTTTGTGGAATGTTATTTTGAAGAATTAGTGTAAAATTAATTAAAGAGCAGAATAGAATGTTTGATCAGACAACTAACACAGAAGTTCACCAGCTTACCGTAGGCAAAATTGAAACAGCAAACGGCACTATCAAGCCGCAGTTATTACGCGACGCAGTAAAACGCGCCGTAACCAACTTCTTCTCTCAGTTAGACGGTCAGGAAGCTTCAGAAGTGTATGAAATGGTACTAAGTGAAGTTGAAGCACCTTTACTAGACATCATCATGCAACACACTCGTGGCAACCAAACTCGCGCAGCGAACATGTTAGGTATCAATCGTGGTACTTTACGTAAGAAGCTAAAAAAATACGGCATGAACTAAGACTTAACGTCTAAGCGATTGTAATGAAACGGGCTTATCAGTAATGATAAGCCCGTTTTGCTTTTAAGGGACACGCTTAATTACACGCATGATAAAGCCACTATAAAAGCAACGGAGATTGCCCTCTCTCAACGATGAAGTAATAAGTAAAACACCTTGAATTGGTTACACGCCAAGAGCTTTACAATATTGAATATACTCAACAACATTCAAACATCTCTCACCTTGCTCCACTTTACCAACAAAGAAATGTGAAACCTCAAGCCTTTCGGCTAATATCACGCATAGTTAAACCCAGAACACTTCTTTGCTGTTTTAGCCAAACGATCAGTTTAAATTTTGCGGGTTATTGAGGGGCTTAAACATTGTTCCGATATTAGATACAAGTTACGATGTACCCAATTTAGGAACAAACATGAACAAAGAGGATATATGTTTGAGTATTTAACTCTTAAGATTGTTGGCAACTGGCTCCTCTTTTTTTGGCTATCTCCATAACCATTGTAGTTGCACCTAATATTTAAGCTTAAATACTAGCTGCAACTGAAATCAACTGAAATCAACTGAAATCAACTATAGATTCTGTGAATTTAAATGCGATTGCGTATCACATCGCCATAAAAAAACAGGCACCTATTGGCACCTGCTTTTTTTGTCGGTAAAAAAAATTAATTCATGACATTTTCTAATGCTTTAAGGCATAAGGCCACATTTTCAGCTCTAGCACCAAAACCCATTAAACCGATACGCCAGGCTTTACCTGCTAATGCGCCTAATCCTGCGCCTATTTCTAGGTTATATTGCTCTAGCAGCTGCTTGCGCACCGTGCCATCATCAATACCTTGAGGAATATAGACAGTATTAAGCTGAGGGAGTCGGTATGCCTCATCAACAACAAACTTAAGCCCTAGCTTAGTCAGTCCGTCGCGTAAAATGACATGCATATTGTGATGACGCGCCCAGGCATTTTCTAAGCCTTCATTTGCTAATACCCGTAATGACTCATGTAAAGCATATAAGGCATTAACGGGTGCAGTGTGATGATAGCTGCGCTTGCCGCCGGCACTATTGCCCCAGTAACCCATCACTAATGTCTGGTCTAAAAACCAACTCTGTACTAATGTTTTACGGTTTTTAAGCTTTTCAACGGCTTTGTCTGAAAACGATACTGGCGATAAACCGGCACACACGATAGACACTTTTGGCTGCCAGAATAAATAGCATCAATGCCCCATTCATCCACACGTAGCTCTACACCACCTAAAGATGTCACCGCATCAACTATGGTTAAGCAACCATGGAGCTGTGCTAGCGTACATAGGGTTTGCGCATCCGATAATGCCCTGGTTGAAGTTTCTGCATGCACAAAGGCTAAAAACTTTGCGTCTGGATTAGCAACCAATGCTTGTTCAACCGCTTGTGGACAAACAGGTTCTCCCCAAACATTATCAACCACCACAGCCACGCCACCCACACGTTCAACGTTTTGGCGCATACGTTCGCCAAACACCCCATTACGGCACACAATGACTTTTTCACCTGGCTCGACCAAGTTAACAAAACAGGTTTCCATTCCGGCACTGCCAGGTGCAGATACTGCCAGAGTCATTTCATTCTTAGTTTGAAAGGCATATTGGATAAGTTGCTTTAACTCATCCATCATATTGACGAACAGCGGATCAAGATGACCGATAGTCGGCTTAGCTTGTGCAGCTAATACTTCTGGATAAACGTCGGACGGCCCTGGGCCCATCAAAATACGACGTGGAGGGTTAAAAGCAGCAATTTGCGGTACGGGCAACATCAATGTCTCCTTAACTAGGTCTAGCTATTTTATTGAATAGCATTAGTTGAAAAATTTACCCTACATAGAAAATAGTACTCAGCTAACAAGTATGTTCTCGTTTTAGCCGTTAACGTAAACTTATCACATTGGCTTGCAAAAGAAGCCAATGCTGGAAGATTATTTACTGGAATTTAAAAATAACTTATATGCTGGGCTGTGTGTTTCTTCCTGATACACAAATCCAAGCTCGGTTAAAAAGTGGCCAAATGCTACATCATCTTTTGCTGGCACTTCAAAACCCGCTAACACTCGACCAAATGCTGCACCATGGTTACGGTAATGGAATAAACTGATATTCCACTTGCTTTGTAATGTGGTTAAAAACTTCAACAATGCACCGGGATGTTCAGGAAACTCAAAACTGAATAACCGCTCTTCTAATGGCTCTAATGGATGACCACCAACCATATAACGTACATGCAGCTTTGCGGTTTCATCTTGGGATAAGTCTTGAACCTCAAAGCTTTCTGACTCTAACTTGGCAATAATGCTTTTTAGCTCAGTTTGACCGCCACTTAAACGAATACCGGCAAAGACTACCGCCATATCACGGCTACTGAAACGATAGTTAAACTCGGTCATTACCCGTTTATCAAGTAACTCACAAAAACGTAAAAAACTGCCAGGTTTTTCAGGCACTTTTACCGCTAAAACAGCCTCTTTTTGCTCGCCTAACTCACAGCGTTCAGACACATAGCGCAAACTGTGAAAGTTAACATTAGCCCCACTTAAAATAGCCGCCACTTTTAACGGTTTATCTGTGTCACTTTGATATGCAAGTAGGTACTTTTTTAAACCAGCAACTGACAAGGCGCCTGCAGGTTCAGCTATAGCGCGAGTATCTTCAAAAATGTCTTTTACTGCCGCGCAAATTTCATCTGACGTTACCGTAATAACATGATCAACATATTCTTTAGCAATACGAAATGGTTCATCGCCAATACGTTTAACGGCTACGCCATCGGCAAATAAACCCACCTGGCTTAAAGTAACAGGCTCGCCTGCTGCTAATGCCGCTTTTAAACACGCGGCATCTTCTGGCTCAACACCAATAATTTTTACCTGTGGCATTACCGCTTTGTAATACGCCGCAATACCCGCAATTAATCCACCACCGCCAACGGGGACAAATATCACATCAAGCCCACGTTGTTGTTGCACCATTTCTTGAGCAATTGTGCCCTGTCCTGCGATGACTGCTTCATCATCAAATGGAGCGATATACACCCGACCTTCAGATTCTGACAGTGCTTTAGCATATTCATTAGCCTGATCAAAAGCCTGACCGTGCAAAACCACTGTGCCACCTAAACGCTTTACTGCATCGATTTTAATGTCTGGTGTTGTACTAGGCATGACAATCACAGCGTTAATGCCGCGACTTGCGGCCGACATCGCCACGCCTTGGGCATGATTACCCGCTGATGCACAAACCACTCCGCAAGCGCATTCCTCTGCGGTTAACTGTGCAATGCGATTATAAGCACCACGCAATTTAAAGGAGTGCACCGGCTGCATGTCTTCACGCTTTAGAAATACATCGCAACCTAAGCGGGCTGACAACTTTTTCATTCCCGATAACGGCGTAACCTTGGCTATATCATAAACGGATGACAGCAAAATCTTTTGTAAATACTGCTGAGCTAAAGGCATAGGTGCTAACTCCAATTGAGTTGATGATGCCAAGGGCTGCATAATTTACCCCTCTAATTTACTGCGATCGCGCACAGCACCTTGGTCGGCACTGGTGGCTAACAATGCATACGCTTTCAGCGCCAATGACACATAACGTTCACGTCCAATGGGTTTCCAACCTAGTACCCCTTTAGCGTCCATCGCCTGACGACGCGCGGCTAAAGCTTGATCGCTCACATTCAGTTTAATACTGCGATTAGGGATATCAATGGCAATTTGATCGCCATTTTCAATCAAAGCAATAGTGCCACCTGAAGCTGCTTCTGGTGATATATGGCCAATGGATAAACCTGACGTTCCGCCAGAGAAACGTCCATCGGTAATTAACGCACACTTGGTGCCTAATCCACGTGACTTAAGATAGGTGGTTGGGTACAACATTTCCTGCATGCCTGGGCCACCTTTAGGACCTTCATAGCGAATAACCACTACATCACCGGCAACCACTTCACCACCTAAAATACCCGCGACGGCGTCATCTTGGCTTTCATAAATACGGGCACTGCCAACAAAGGTCAAGTTAGAATCATCAACCCCAGCGGTTTTCACAATACAGCCTTTTTCAGCGATGTTACCTGATAATACCGCTAAGCCGCCTTCTTGACTGAAAGCAAATTCACGACTGCGGATACAACCGTTTTCACGGTCATCATCAACACTGTCCCAGCGACAATCTTGACTAAAAGCTTTTTGTGTTGGAATACCGGCAGGTCCTGCACTAAAGAAACGGATGACCTCAGCGTCATTAGTTTGTTTAATATCATATTTAGCTAAAACTGATTTTAAATCGCCACCGTTATCAGCAGCCACGTGTGGCACGTCATTGTGTAATAAGCCTGCCCTGTCTAACTCGCCTAAAATACCCATTACACCACCTGCGCGGTGCACATCTTCCATATGATATTTAGGCGTTGATGGGGCAACTTTACAAAGGTGTGGCACTAAACGTGAAATACGGTCAATATCGGCCATGGTAAAATCAACTTCCGCTTCATGCGCGGCGGCCAATAAATGCAATACTGTGTTAGATGAACCGCCCATAGCGATATCTAAGGTTGTGGCGTTTTCAAAGGCTTTAAATGAAGCAATATTGCGTGGTAAAGCTGTTTCATCATCGTGCCTATAATAGCGCTCAGCCAGTTTCATCACTCGACGACCCGCTTCTAAAAACAGTTCACGACGATCCGCATGCGTTGCCAGCATAGAACCATTACCTGGTAACGATAACCCTAACGCTTCAGTTAGACAGTTCATTGAGTTAGCGGTAAACATACCTGAACATGAACCACAAGTAGGACAAGCACTGCGCTCAATTTGTTTACTGTCTGCATCGCTGACATTAGTGTCAGCACCAGCAACCATAGCGTCAACTAAATCAAGCTTGATGATTTTATCTGATAGCTTAGTTTTACCGGCTTCCATTGGGCCACCAGAAACAAAAACCACTGGGATATTCAATCTTAGTGCGGCCATCAACATGCCAGGGGTAATTTTGTCACAGTTTGAAATACACACTAATGCATCGGCGCAGTGGGCATTAACCATGTATTCAACACTGTCGGCGATTAATTCACGTGATGGCAAGCTATAAAGCATGCCGCCATGACCCATGGCAATACCATCATCCACGGCTATGGTGTTAAATTCTTTGGCGATACCGCCCGCTTCTTCAATAGCACTAGCAACAAGCGAACCCATGTCTTTTAAATGCACATGACCCGCACAAATTGGGTAAATGAGTTAGAAATGGCAATAATTGGCTTACCAAAATCCGTTTCTTTTACGCCTGTCGCACGCCAAAGTGCGCGAGCTCCAGCCATGTTACGACCTTCGGTACTGGTTGCTGAACGTAGTTTTGGCATTGCTTTATTCCTTGTTTAATTCTTTACTGCATAAAATCGATTAATCTTTGCTGATGAAAGCTAAAAATATTAAGCGTTTACTGTTTTATCTAATGGGGCGGCAACGGGTAACACTTTACACTGTGTTACATCAATCAGCTTGTCTAATTGGTTGCTTAATAATTCAATTGCACGCTCGGCTTCAACCCATAAATTAATCGCTAGGTTGTTGTCATCCTTAGTGTGCATTTTCATTTCAGTCACTTTAAAGCCACGGTGACGGGTCACGCGTAATACACGCTCGAGTACTTCTGGACATTGCTTTACGGTTATTTCAAGATTATGTTGCATCATGTTTGCTTCTCCATTTGATCCATCATGTCACTGTTACTGGCCCCTGGAGGCACTAATGGCCAAACGTTGAAAGCATCATCAATCGACACATGCAACATAAATGGACCTGGGTATTAATCATTTCATCTAAAGCTTGTTCGACTTGGTCTGCGCGGGTAATCGTCCGCCCTGGGATATCAAATGCCGATGCCATTAACACAAAGTTTGGGTTGTCTGATAAATCGGTTTCGCTGTAACGTTCTTCAAAAAAGAGTTGTTGCCACTGCTTCACCATACCTAATTTTTGGTTATCAACCAGTAAAATTTTAACCGGCAATTTACGGCGTTTGATGGTGGTTAACTCTTGCACGTTCATCATAAACGAACCATCGCCAGATACTGTGACCACAGTGGCATTAGGTCTAGCAACTTGTGCACCAATGGCGGCTGGAAGGCCAAATCCCATAGTGCCAAGGCCAGCACTAGACAAGTGATCTTCAGGACGTCTAAACCACATATGTTGCGCCACCCACATTTGGTGCTGACCGACATCACAACAAACCACACTATCTTCCGGTAACTTATTAGCTAAGCGGCGTAACATAGAAGGGGCAAAAATCAGTTCACCTGGGTGGTTATAGTTCCATTTATATTGACGTGACATGTCGGCAATATCTTGTAACCACGGTTGAATATGCACCGCATCAACGACCGCTTCAGCTAAAGCTGGCAATACAACACGCAGTTCAGCCGCTATGGCCACATCGGGTTGGCGTAGCTTACCCAGCTCGGCGGCATCGATATCTAAATGGAGCACTTTGGCATTACTGGCAAAACTGGCTAACCTGCCGGTGACACGGTCATCAAAACGTGCGCCGACTACAATTAATAAATCACATTCTTGTACGGCTAAATTAGCTGCTTTACCGCCGTGCATGCCTAACATACCCAGATAACCTGGGGCATCATGGGCAATACTGCCAAGCCCTTTTAAGGTGGCTACTGACGGTATTTTGGTTTGAGCAATAAACTGACGTAAATGGGCGACGGCACCAGCCATACCGACTCCACCGCCAACATACAACATAGGTTTTTTGGCTGTTTTGATTAATTCAGCGGCGGAATCAAGATCAGCTTGTTTGGCTTGTAACTCAACTTCAATAGATTGCAGAGGGGTTTTGTATTCAAGTTCAGCTATTTGGATATCTTTGGGAATATCGACTAACACTGGTCCTGGTCGTCCAGAAGCTGCAATTTCAAAGGCACGGTACAAAGTAGGAATCAGCTCGTTGATGTCTGTAACCATAAAACTGTGTTTGGTACAGGACAGTGACATCCCCAGCACATCTATTTCTTGGAAGGCGTCGGTCCCAATGACACTAGTGGATACTTGGCCAGTAATCGCCACTAGCGGCACAGAATCAAGTAATGCATCAGCAAGCGAGGTGATTAAATTTGTGGCACCAGGTCCTGATGTGGCAAAACAGACACCCGTTTTACCACTGGCTCTGGCGTACCCAACTGCCGCAAAGGCTGCGCCTTGTTCGTGTCGACTTAACAAATGCTCAACAGGGCTGCCATAAAGGGCATCATAAATCGGCATAATAGCCCCACCAGGGTAACCAAACACTGTGGTGACGCCATGTGCGGCTAGCACTTTGATTACGGCGTCTGCGCCTCTCATTTTTTGCCCTACTTCCATAATGTGCTCTCTACTTATTAATGCGATTTGATTTACGCTACTTGATGACAATGTGTATGTTCAGTGAATGTTCAAACGCCTTAAAACAAAAACCCCTGGTCCTTTCGGAGCGGGGGTTTTTGGAATTTTGTGACCTCTAGGTCAGTCTTTTTGCCAAATGCAGCCCCCGCTGTGATTTAATAATCACTACGGTAATAATCGAAATAATGAGTAGGGCTACTTGGTTAAACATATAAAGACTGAGTTCCTAATGTGAGTGTTGAATATCAACTGAGTGATAAGTGATACCATACAAACTTCATCCAACACAAGTAAAAATCGGTATTGTAAAAAAAATTCAGCTTCCCTGCCGAGACAATGCAAACAACAAACTAAAAATTTGGCAGTAA
Source organism: Shewanella sp. OMA3-2 (assembly GCF_021513195.1). Lineage (NCBI taxonomy): Bacteria > Pseudomonadati > Pseudomonadota > Gammaproteobacteria > Alteromonadales > Shewanellaceae > Shewanella > Shewanella sp. OMA3-2. The sequence goes on from NZ_CP090974.1 coordinate 36,586, forward strand.
CCCAATTTAGATCACTCAAATAAAAATTTGCTAGGGTGGCAACCTTTGTCACTCACTCTAATGATGCCTGTCCGACAACTCATGATTAATTCAATAACCTAAACTGAACAGGTACTTCATCAGTACTTTTTACAAACCTAAATCTATAACCAAGCCATAAATTTAACAAATTAGCGGCTAAGTTATTCAGCCGCTAATGGTTAGCTGGCCTCAACAATACTTTTCATCTCAGTCATATAGCCACGAAGCTCTGCACCTACAAACTCAACGTCGGTATTGCGAATGGCATCATTGACTTCAATTAAGCGAAGGTTATCTACACCTGTAGAAGTTGACTTTAAACCGCTACCTAGAAACTCTGGTGACATGGCATTAACGTAGTCACGTAGTAACGGCACTGCGGCATGGTTAAATAAGTAACAACCATATTCAGCGGTATCTGAAATAACAACGTTCATTTCATACAAACGCTTACGTGCAATCGTGTTGGCAATTAGCGGTGTTTCATGTAACGACTCGTAATAAGCTGACTCTTCAACAATACCCGAAGCAACCATGGTATCGAATGCTAATTCTACACCTGCTTTGATCATGGCAACTAAGAAGATGCCTTTATCAAAATAAGTTTGCTCATCAATGTGCTCACTTGAAACCGGTGAATTTTCAAATGCGGTTTCGTTGGTTTCAGCGCGCCATTTTAGTAAATTAGCATCATCATTCGCCCAGTCTTCCATCATAGTGCGAGAGAATTCACCGCTGATAATGTCGTCCATATGCTTAGCAAATAATGGTGCAAGAATTTCTTTTAATTCTTCAGCCATATCAAACGCTTTGATTTTAGCTGGGTTAGATAAACGGTCCATCATGTTAGTGATGCCGCCATGCTTAAGCGCTTCGGTAACGGTTTCCCAACCTTGTTGGATAAGTTTACCGGCATAGCCTGGCTCAACACCGTCAGCAACCATTTTCTCGTAACCTAAAATGGCACCCGTTTGTAACATGCCACATAAAATGGTTTGCTCACCCATTAAGTCTGACTTAACTTCAGCAATAAATGATGACAGTAATACACCAGCACGATCGCCACCAGTTGCACTAGCATAGGCTTTAGCAATGTCTAAGCCATCACCATTTGGGTCATTTTCTGGGTGAACAGCTATCAATGTTGGTACACCAAAACCACGCTTATATTCTTCACGCACTTCAGTACCCGGACATTTAGGCGCAACCATGACCACGGTAATGTCTGAACGCACTTGCATGCCTTCTTCAACGATATTAAAACCGTGAGAGTAAGATAATGTTGCACCTTGCTTCATTAATGGCATAACCGTATTAACAACATCAGTGTGCTGTTTGTCAGGCGTAAGGTTTAACACTAAATCAGCAGCAGGTATAAGCTCTTCAAAGGTACCTACGGTAAAACCGTTGTCGGTGGCTTTTTGCCAAGATGCACGTTTTTCTGCAATGGCTTGTGGACGTAAGGCGAAAGAAATATTCAAGCCAGAGTCACGCATGTTTAAGCCTTGGTTAAGACCCTGAGCGCCACAACCTAAAATAACAATGTTCCAATCTTTAATATAATTGCAGCCGTCTACGAATTCACTGCGGTCCATGAAACGACATTGTGCTAGTTGAGATAATTGTTGACGTAAATTCAGAGAGTTAAAATAGTTAGCCATCTGATACCACCTATAAAATTCAGAAATTTGAGACGCAACATTCGGATAGATAAAATCATCGGAAGTTGTGATTGAACTCACTATAGCGCAAGCATATGATTGCTTAAAATGATATATTTGGCATTTGTAGTTGCATTAAATGAAATGATATAGTTTGCTATATCAAACAGCGCACACTTAACCTGATTTTCTGAGGTGTTATGGATATTCGTTCACTCAAGCTTTACTTACATTTATGCGATAGTTTGCATTTTGCCAAAACCGCAGAGCAAACCCATGTTAGTCCATCAACATTAAGTCGTGCGATGCAAAGACTTGAAGAAGAAGTGGGTTGTAAATTGCTGGAGCGAGATAACCGCAGTGTCAGCCTCACCCATGCTGGGGTTGAGTTTAAACATTTTGCCGAACAAACCTTATCTGAATGGACCCAGCTAAAACAGCGTATTGACCCACAACAAAATGTGTTACGAGGGCGATTAAATATTTTTTGCTCGGTTACCGCAGCATATAGCCACTTACCTTCATTATTAGACAGATTTAGACGCGAGCATCCCCATGTCGAAATAAACTTAACCACTGGTGACCCAGCAAATGCCATTAACGAAGTACAACAAAATAAAGCCGATATTGCCATTCTAGCCATGCCAGACAGCCTTGCCCCCAGCATTCACTTTAGCAAAATTGATTATGTGCCTTTATCTATTATCGCGCCCACAATGCCCTGCCAGGTTCAGCAAATGGTGGCACAAGCCAATATTGAATGGGATAAGTTGCCGTTTATTGTGCCTGATCATGGCCCAGGACGTCGTCGTGCTGATAACTGGTTTAAGCAAATGGGTTTCAAGCCGAATATCTACGCTCAAGTTGCTGGGCAAGAAGCGATTGCCTCAATGGTCGCGCTTGGCTGTGGCGTGGGTATTAGCCCTGATGTGGTAATTCAAAATAGTCCCGTGCGGGGACGGATTCAAATGGTGACTTCACCGGTGGAAATTCCAGGGTTTGAGTTAGGCTGTTGTTGCAAAGAAAAACGCACTGACGATCCGATCATCAATGCGTTTTTACAGGTTATTTAAGGCTGGTCTATTTTAGTCACGAGTAACTGGTCGACTTTGTATGAATCAATGTCGACCACTTCAAATTTATAACCACCATAATTAACAAAATCTGTTCGTTTAGGGATTTTACGTAACATATACATAATAAAGCCCGCGATGGTTTCATAGTTCTGACTGTGGGGAAATGATTCAATATTAAATGCCCGCATCACATCAGTGATTGGTGTCACGCCATCAACTAACCATGAACTGTCATCACGGCTAACAATTTGCTCTTCGCTTTCATGTAACGACCAAGCGCCCATCACTGCACTTTGTAAATCATTGGTGGTCACAATGCCAACCACCAAGGCATATTCATTCATCACGACCGCAAATCCGGTGCGATTATTTTTAAAATACTCCATCGATTCTGACAACGTTAGCGTATCAGGAATAATCAGACAGCTATGGACCAAGGAGCTGTCTTTTAAATTAATGCTTTGGCCGTTAATTACCCTAAGCAAAATTTCTTTGGCATCGACATAACCTAAAATAGTGTCTAACTGACCATTACACACCAAAAACTTACTATGAGGTTCATCCGCAATTTTACGTTTGATGGTATCTTCAGAATCTTGCTGTAAAAAAAACACTAAACTTTCACGGGCAGTCATGGCTGAAGTAACGGGGACGGACTGCATTTCAAATACATTCTCCATCATTTGCTGCTCGCCTTTGTCTAACACTCCCGCTTCAGTGCCAGCACTCATTATCGCGTAGATATCATCGTGAGTAATTTGGTCATTCCGGATCATAGGAATTTGTAATAATTTGAACAAGCCATTCGCTAAACCATTAAACAGCCAAACAAAGGGTTTTAACAAGGTAATACACACCATCATAGGCGCGACTAAAGTCACCGCCACTTTTTCAGGCATTACCATCGCAATACGTTTTGGCATTAAATCAGCAAAAAGAATAAATAATGAGGTCACGCAGATAAATGACAATATAAAACTGCTTTGACTAACCCAATCAGGATCGACCCATGACGATAATAAACCTTCAAAATATGGCCTAAATGCACCTTCACCGACAATACCGCCCATAATGGCTACGGCATTAAGGCCTATTTGAACAACCGTAAAAAAACTGCCCGGATGCGCTTGCAAACTCAGTACTTTGTACGCGCGAGTATCGCCTTCTTCACCAAGGGCTTGTAAGCGAATTTTGCGTGCGGCGGCTAAGGCAATTTCAGACATAGAAAAGAAACAGCTAATAGCAATTAAGCCCATCATGATTAAAAAATTGTCAACAAAACTCATTACTACCTCTGCCTAATCTCTTATTTATAGGCTGGTTAAATCGATAAAATCATGGTCATTATCAGTGATATCAAATAACGATAATTTGGGTTTACGGCAAATTTGAGCATTCCCCCCAAATTTAACACTGTGCACTTAGCTGTATGGGCACTCATTAATGATGTAAATTAGTAACTTATAACAGATACAAACCCACGCTAATGAAGCTAATAGTATATATGTGGCTAAAATCGCCGTATGGTACTCGAAGTATTATTTATAAAATAGTCTACACTTACTGAATATTGATTGAACTGCCTATATTTCTATTGATTAATCCATGGAATCAGGATTATCCCTTGCAAAGGAACTGTTTATGGCAATTGCCTGTATTAACACTCGTGCCAGTTGTGGCGTTGATGCCCCTATTGTTACCGTTGAAGTACATTTAAGTAATGGCCTACCCGCTTTTAATTTAGTCGGCTTGCCAGAAACCTCAGTAAAAGAAGCCAAAGAGCGAGTCCGCAGCGCCTTGATTAATGCGGGCTTTGAAGTGCCACAGCGCCGAATTACCGTTAACCTTGCCCCAGCAGATTTACCAAAACAGGGGGGCGTTACGATTTACCTATCGCCATTGGTATTTTAGCTGCTTCAGGGCAAATTCCCACTAAGAATATCGCCCAATATGAATTTATTGGTGAGCTTGCGCTATCGGGGCATGTCAGATCCTGTAGTGGTATTTTACCCGCCATCATCGCTGCAAAAAATCAATATCATCATTTATTTATGCCACTGGAAAATCGCTATGAAGCCGAACTGGTAGGTTATGAACACTGCTTTTTTGTTGCCCATTTACAACACTTAGCGGCCTTTATGCATGGGCAATCACAATTACCTAAGCTAGATAGTTTACCCCAATGGATAGATGATGCCCCCACTGACGAAAGTCATTTATGTATGAGCGAAGTGATTGGTCAACATCAAGCAAAACAAGCACTAGAAATTGCCGCCGCTGGAGGACATAACATGTTAATGCTTGGGCCCCCGGGCACAGGAAAGTCGATGTTAGCTAATCGAATCATTCCATTAATGCCCAAACTAACCTATGAAGAAGCTATTGAAGTCGCGGCAATTCATTCGGTTGCAGCCCTGAGTATTAAACCTGCTAACTTTTTGAACCGCCCGTTTCGCGCACCACATCATACTTGTTCATCTATTTCATTAGTTGGTGGAGGAAGCCAGCCCAAACCGGGGGAGATATCATTAGCCCATAGGGGGATTTTATTTTTAGATGAGATAGCCGAGTTTCCCCGCAAAGTCTTAGATTGCCTAAGGGAGCCAATGGAAAGTGGTGAGGTGGTGATCTCACGCGCCGCAGCCAAATTGACCTTTTCTAGCCGATTTCAGCTAATTGCCGCAATGAATCCTAGCCCCTGCGGTGATACCGAGCATGCACGCGCCACACCGGATCAAATTCAACGTTATTTGTCACGTTTATCTGGGCCTTTTTTAGACCGATTTGATTTAACTATAGATGTGCCTAAGCTACCGTCCGGTACATTAACCCAAACCAATACAACATCAGAAACCAGTGCTAGCATCGCGCTACGTGTCAAACATGCTCGAGATGTACAGTTGAGTCGGTGCGGCGTATTAAATAGTGAGCTCAGTCCTAAACTGCTTAATCAACACAGCGGCATTTGCCACCAAGACTTGGTTTTTTTAGAGCAAAGTGTGGTTAAACTTGGATTATCAGTGCGCAGTTTTCATCGAATTCAACGTGTTGCTCGCACTATCGCCGACCTGCAAAATAGTCAAAATACCGATAGAAGCCATATCGCTCAAGCGCTAGGATACCGTGCAATGGACAGGCTTTTGGCCAGTTTAAGTAGACAATACTAAAATAAAATCGCTACTGATTGAGCTAAACCTATACAACGAGTAATATAGGCCTCCATTTACAGGAGAGTTAGATGTCGTTGTTTTCAAAAATTAAAGGGTCGTTAGCATTCGTATGCTACTTAATAAATACACTATTTTGGGCCATACCCATTTTAGTTTTTGGCCTGATCAAACTGATCCCCTTAAAAATTATCGACAAAGTGTGCAGTTATGTAGCTGATCACTGTGCTTCGGCATGGATTTACTGCAACACGCTTACTGAAAGAATACTTCACCTGGTCACTTTTGAAGTCACTGGTGATACTGATTTTGATCAAAAACAGTGGTATATGGTAATTGCAAACCATCAGTCTTGGGTTGATATCTTAGTACTGCAACGCTTATTAAATGGCAAAATTCCTTTTCTTAAGTTTTTCCTCAAACAAGAACTGCTTTATGTGCCTATATTAGGGTTAGTTTGGTGGGCATTAGACTTTCCTTTTATGCGCCGCTTTAGCCATGCACAACTTAAAAAAACCCAAAGCTTAAAGGTAAAGACATCGAAATTACCCGTAAAGCCTGTGAAAAATTTAAAACTAAGCCTGTCAGTGTGATGAATTTTGTTGAGGGTACTCGCTTTAGTACCGCTAAACATCACAAGCAGATATCGCCTTTTGCGCACCTATTAAAACCTAAAGCGGGTGGAATGGCTTTCGCACTCTCAGCTATGGGCGAACACATCAATAAGTTAGTTAATGTGACTATTTATTATCCTGAACAGGTGCCTTCATTTTGGGGCTATCTCTGCGGGCAAACCCAGCATATTAAAGTAGACATTAAAATTAGCGATATACCAGAGACTATGCGTGGCGATTATATTAATGACAGACAATTTAAAATTGACTTTCAAGAGCAGTTAAACCAATTTTGGACAGACAAAAATCAAATGCTACAACAGTATCATCAGCACTGTACAGCACCAAAAAATCGCGCGGAAATTCGCAGCAAGCCTACTGAAAAGGTATAAATATCAATGCTATCATTTTTACCTGGCCCAATGTTATACGCAATAAGTCTCACTTTATTGATTATTAACACTGTTGTTTGGAGCTCATTACTGAGTATTGGTGGCATAGTGAAATTACTCCTGCCCATCAACATCATTCGCTTAGGCTTATCTCACCTAATGAACCGCTTTATGTGGTGCTGGGCGGTCTGTAATGGCGGCATTTTAGCATTAATATCTAATATTGAATGGGACGTAGAAGGCCTTGAAGGTCTTGATGAAAATAGCTGGTATTTACTGATAAGTAATCACTTAAGCGGTTTTGATATTGCTGCTCAAACCTATTTACTACGCAATCATATTCCAATGTTAAAGTTCTTTCTGAAACAAGAATTGATGTATGTACCCATTATGGGATTAGGCTGTTGGGCGCTGGATATGCCGTTTATGCATAGAACCAGCCCAGCAAAGTTACGTAAAAATCCTAAATTGAAAGGCAAAGACTTAGCAACAACTCGCAAGGCTTGTGCTCGGTTTAAACATTTACCTACCTCTATTATTAACTATGTTGAAGGTAGTCGCTTCACGGTAGAAAAACATCAACGCCAACAGTCACCTTACCAACATTTGCTACGAGCAAAAGCGGGTGGTATTGCTTTTACCCTTTCGGCAATGGGTGAACAATTTACCAGCCTGCTTAATGTTACTTTAGTGTACCCAGACGCAAAGGCAGATGAAGATATACTTTATGGTGTGATGAATGGTCGCGTCAAAAAAGTGGTTATGAGAGTAGAAATACTTCCCGTCCCTGAGGTTGATCCTGACATTTACTTTTCTGAGGCGGAATATAGGGCCGAATTTCAACGTTGGTTGAATGATTTGTGGTTAGAAAAAGATAACCAAATCGATGGCATTCTCAAGCAATATGCTGAAAAACCTATCACAAACAACAAAAAATAATAATCAAGTATTATCATCTGTAGAACTAGCTATAATAAACGCCAAATAGTTAACAAAAAAAATACATATATTAATAATGATTAACAATTGAATTTCCCCCCTTACAAGGTAGTATTGATTTAAGCGGTTATTTCATAATAATAAAACACAGAAACTAAGGTGTCGTTTGAATTTACGCATATTTTCACTATTGATTACTTGCTTTGTCTTTGCATCTTTATCGTATGCATCGCCAGCTATGGCGTTACATAAAGGCAAATATGGTCATATTTCCGAGATCAAATTTGAGCACTTTGATAGTCAGCAAGGACTCAATCAAAACAGTATTACCAAGTTGTTTACGGATAGGGCTGGCATGTTATGGATTGGCACCCAAGATGGCTTGCACAGCTATAATGGTGTCGACTTTCAGATATACCTCAAACGTTCTGGTGATCCTGAATCCATTTCAGATAATTTTATTACTGATATAATTCAAACCCCCGATGGTGCACTTTGGGTGGCAACTTTTAATAGTGGCTTAAATAGACTTGACCTTAAAACGGGTAAATTTACTCGGTTTAATAAGTTAGATGGCCTAACTGATAGCCAAGTATCTCACCTTGCCGTTATTGGTGACACACTTTGGGTAGGCACACGTTCTGGCCTGTTTATGATGTCTCTCAAGACGCATAAAATTACTTCTATTGGTCTAGGTAATAGTTTAGAACCGCAAATAACCAGCTTATCTAATATCGATGACCAGTTTGTCATCGTTGGCACTGATAGAGTGGGCACATATGCCATCGATACCAATACAATTAACCGTTTAGACATTCCAAATGAAATGCAAGTTAACCGAATTCAGGCGAGCTCAATTTTTGCCGTTTGGCTAGCTATTGATAATCAAATCTGGCGTTATAATTTAGACACTCATCAAAAAGAACTTATTTGGCAACGACCTAATACGATTGGACAAAAAAATGATATTAAAGATTTTATTGTACTTGATGCCAGCCAAATATGGGCAATAGGTAATGGTTCTGGGCTGATTCAATTAGATTTTGACGGCAAAGAATGGCAAAGCCAATATCACAAAAATGAAGCTTATAAACAGAATAGCCTAAGTGAAAATAATCTCTATTCCATGATGCTCGACCCAAATGGCACTTTATGGTTAGGGACTAGTTTTTCCGGTATCGATAAAATTAATCTTAGTCATCAATATTTCGCCCATTTATTCGATAGTAGTACCAGCAATCCTCGCTCGGCTAATATGATCCGAGCCATTTATCGCGATCATAAACAACGCTTGTGGATTGGAACGGATAGAGCTGGTCTTAAATATTTAACTGAGGATGGTAAATATATTTATCTTAATGAACAGTTTTCTGCCTTATTGAATATTCCTGCCGCTGAACTCAATATGCAAGTTAACGATATTATTGAAGATAGCCAACAAACGGTATGGTTTGCGACCAGCATTGGGGTATTTACCTTAGATAAACAAGATGTGCTATCACAAATTAAGCCTCACAATCCAGCACTACAAGCTGATATAAATTTTCGTAGCTTAGCCATTGATGATAAAAATAGAGTGTGGTTAGCCAGCATATTAGGGCTGTATTTTATCTCTAAAGATAACCAGCAAATGCTGCCCTATAATTTTGGTTTTCAGAAAGAGTATTCCCCCTATAAACACCAAATGCTAACGTTACATTTCAGTGATGGGTATTTATGGATAGGCACCATAGGTGGCCTGGTCAGACTCAACCCAGAAGAAAAAGAATTAGTTTTTGTGAGTAATGAGCCTGGTAATCCTTATAGTTTAAGCGATAACCGTGTACGAGATTTTCTTCGTACCTCAAATGGCGACCTCTGGGTAGCGACCCATGGCGGCATTGACAAATTAACTACTGACTACGGTATTTTTAAATTTGAACGCTTAGATGTGAATAATGACTTAACCATAAATACTGTTTACAGTTTGCTAGAGGATAACGACCAAAACCTTTGGTTAGGTACCAACTCAGGGATTTCCCGTTATAACCCCACCACAAAAAAATTTACTGCATTTAATATTCATGAAGGGCTGCAAGCATATGAATTTAATGGCGCAGCTCGCTTTAAAGACACTAATGGTGACATGTGGTTTGGTGGCATAAATGGGTTAAATTACTTTATTCCGAGTGATATTCCACAGCAGCGTCCTCCTATAAAGCTAGCGCTCACTAGTTACACTATTGGTGATACCAGTTATCCGGTGTTAGACCTTAGCCACACACCTAAAATTAACATGCCCTATGAGAAGCAACTTATCAGCTTTGAAATAAGCGCACTCAACTTTAGCTACAGCAACTTAAGCCAATACAGTTACTCTTTAACGGGTTTTGATTCTGTATGGCATGATCTTCCAACCGGCAGCAAAATAACCTACACCAATTTACCCCTGGGGATTATAAACTCATGGTGCGTCATGCATTAGGACTGAATGCTTTTGATGATAAATCATTAGCAGTGCCTATTACGGTGATACCGCCGTTTTATATGAGTAATTTAGCCTATATGCTGTATGGCATGCTCAGCTTTAGTCTGCTGTCATATTTAATGTATTCAAGGCATTACAAACACGAGAGACAACGAGAATTCGAACAAAGTATTCGTGCATCAGAAGAACGGTTGAAACTCGCCTTGTGGGCATCTGGCGACGGTATGTGGGATTGGAATATCACCCAAAACAAAGTCTACCGCACCAACATGGTGCCTCAGATGAATTTTGACCATTCAGATAAATTACTTATTCATAACATTCACCTTGAAGACCGTGCAAGGGTAGAACATCTACTGCAAAAGCATCTCGATGGGGAGAGTGAGTTTTTCGAAGCTGAATACCGAGTCGAAACAGGTGACGGCAAATGGACTTGGTTGCTTGACCGCGGTCAAGTGGTTGAACGTGACAACAAAGATAGACCACTTCGTATGGCGGGTACCCATAAAGACATTACCAGCCGTAAGGAAATTGAAAATGAATTAAAACTGTCTTCACAAGTACTGTTTAGTATGAATGAAGCTGTTGTCGTCGGAGAACTAGATTATAGAGTGCGCTCAGTTAATCCTGCATTTAGCCGAATTACTGGCTTTAAACCGCAGGAAGTCGCCGGCAAACACTTTTTATTCTTGGCTATGGGCAGACAATCAAGGGAGTTTTATCTTACCGTTGAAGCTCAGTTGTTACGCTACAAACATTGGGCCGGAGAGATCAAAATCCGTACCCGCAACCGTAAAGGTATTTTAGCTTGGCTTGAAATAAACCAGGTTATCGACAACAAAGGTGAAACCAGCCACTTTGTTGCAGTATTTACCGATATCACAGCCCGTAAAAAAGCCGAAGAAGATTTACGTGTGCTGGCTAATTTTGATCCGTTAACAGGGTTACCCAATAGAACCTTATTTCAAGATAGGCTAAACCATGCAATCACCAAAGCGCATAGGTCACAGCAAGTTGTCGCGCTATTGTTTCTCGATTTAGATCGCTTCAAGCATATAAATGACTCTATGGGTCATCATATTGGTGATTTATTGCTTAAATCGGTATCCATACGGCTGCAAAATGCTATCAGAGAAGGGGATACGGTTGCCAGATTAGGCGGCGATGAGTTTACCCTCATATTAGAAGGCGTTCAAAAAACCGAATCAGTGACCCGAATTGCCGAAAAAGTACTGCAATCATTCGAAACGCCATTTTTATTAGACGATAAAGTGTTAACTATTTCATCATCCATTGGCATTAGCTTATATCCTAACGATGCGGATGATACAACTTCATTAATTAAATATGCTGATACTGCTATGTATCATGCTAAGTCTTTAGGGCGCAATAATTTTCAGTTTTATACCGCAGAGCTGAATCATTATGCTACTCGCCATGTCCAGTTAGAAGCAGGTCTTAAACAAGCGATTAACCTGAATGAGCTGTCTTTGGTTTATCAGCCTAAATTTGATGTTAAAACAGAAAAAATTATTGGATTAGAAGCGCTATTACGTTGGAATAGTGAAGAGCTTGGGTTTATTTCTCCTGCAGAATTTATCCCGTTAGCAGAAGAAACAGGCATGATTAATGAAATAGGTCACTGGGCACTTAATCAAGCCTGTAGCCAGCTTTCACAATGGCATCAGCAGGGGTTTGAGTATATCTCTGTTGCGGTAAACCTTTCTGCCAGACAGTTAAAGGCCGATATCATATCCACAATTGAAGTTGCTTTAGCGGTATCAGGTCTGCCTGCCAGCGCGCTAGAATTAGAATTAACCGAATCAATGATTATGGGTAATCCAGCTGATTCTGTAGAAATTCTTACCCAACTAAAGGCCATTGGTTTAACCATTTCTATTGATGATTTTGGTACCGGATATTCCAGCTTAAGTTACCTTAAGCGCTTCCCTATCGATACCTTAAAAATTGATCGTGAGTTTGTGCGTGACATTACTGAAGATCCTGATGATGCCGCCATTACCAGTGCAATTATTACCTTGGCGCACAGCTTAGAATTAAATGTTGTTGCTGAAGGAGTTGAAACCCACGAGCAACTAGAGTTTTTACGCCAAGGTGGTTGCGACCAAGTACAAGGCTTCTTGCTTAGTAAGCCTTTGTCTGCCATTGATTGTTTAGCACGTTTAAAGTTAGACAAGAGCTCGCTTTCATCATAATCATTATGACTAACAATAACCAAAAGGCCTGAAATCATTCAGGCCTTTTGGTGTGCTTGTAACGCATATATTGGATAAAACTCACCTTAATAACATCAACAACAAGCCGTTGATCACTTAAAAATCGTCTATCACATGAAAAGCACGATATTCATCATAGGCAAACTGATCTGTCATACCGCTAATATAATCAATAATAAGCCGCATGCGGAAATAAAACTCACGGCAATCTTCGTCTGCAATGTAAGCCATAAGTGCACCTTCTGACATCGCAGTTTGATATGCTGCAATATGTTTAGAAGACAATTTTTTGAATAGGCGTTTAGGGTATATTGGGATAGATACTCGCTCATCCTCTGTCGTTTGAGCACCATACATTAATACATTAAATTGACTACGACTTAGGGTGAGTAATGGCCTATAACATTCCATTAAACCACTTATCACCCTATAACCTTGCAACTCTCGAGCTTCCACCTCTGGGTGACAAAAGGCTTGTTCTAAGGCCACCTGCTTGAACGTTTCAACAATCATGTGATTAACGCTGTTATCTTCAATCAAGGCATGATTAAAACTGCCGTCAAATACCGCTTCAATATTATCAATAAAACGTTTTTGGGCATGTTGCGGTAAACGTCCATTCACCCCAACCCGTAAGAATACAAAAAACATGCTGTCGCTGCCCTTTGCACTTTTACTGGCTTTATCTAACATCAACTGCATTACTGCACGGTCTTCAACCGACAGATGTGTAGATATCTGGGTAAACTTGTCTGTTAGTGCCTGTTTCATTTGCGTAACCGTTAATACGCCTTTTTCAACAGCATCTTCTAAATCAGCAATACCATATGAAATATCATCGGCGGCTTCCATAATATAGGCAAAAGGTGAACGACAATGGGGCGCTATAACCAAGGTTTTTTGTAGTTCGGCAATGAAGTCAGTTTCACTCAAATAGTAGCCGACCTTTTTCTTTAGATAACTGTGAGGGTCATTAGCATTCTTAGCTGGTTTGGGCTCAGTGCCACAGCGGGTGTATTTCATGATCCCTGATGCTTGTGAATAAGTCAGGTTCAGTTTTAACAATGAGTGAATTAATCGTATTCCCTGAGCATTACCTTCAAAACTGATTAAGTCTCTGGCAATGTCGTCGGGTAAGGTTTTATTGTGCAGTTGCTGGTATATGCCCGCAAGGCTGGTTTGTAACCAATCAATCATTGCAGCTTCACCAAAATGACCGAAAGGTGGATTGCCAACATCGTGCATTAAACACGACATTTCTACGATAGTTTCCAACTCACGCGCTAAGGTTTTTAAACCATAGTTTTGTGCATCTGAGTCATATTTAGATAAGCCATCACAAATCAACTGACTGATATATCGCCCGACTTGCTGCACTTCCATCGAGTGAGTTAAGCGGCTACGTACTGCGGCATTTCGCTCTAACGGAAATACTTGGGTTTTTTGCTGTAAGCGCCTAATAGCTGCTGAATTAATGATACGGCCACGGTCACTTTCAAACTGCCTTAATATTGGGCCTGTGGACGCTTTATATTGAAAAGGCCGTTCAGCTTTAATTTTAGTATTAAAATGCATATCCATTACCCAGTAAAAACAAAGTGTTCGATAAGTTAAACTTACAGTATTAATCTTTTATTTTCAATGCATTAAATTAGCACCAAGTCATTTAACACTATGATTAACTTGATATAAAATGGGTGATTCACACATTATATTTGAATTATTTAATATTTTTAAAAACCACAAATTTTACTCACTAAGCTAAGATTAAACATTCAAACTCCTCAGTTTTAGTGTGTTAGAATTAGCCCCAATTCAATTTCAACTATCAGCACAAGGTCATCTAATGAATCCAATTATTGCCATTTTAAAAGAACACAATGTTAGTGATGCTAAAATTAATGAATTATTTCAAACGTTAACTGAAAACCCATTAATGGCGATGAACATTGTGGCTCAATTAGGGATCCCTGCAGAAAAACTACAACAATTAATGGGCTTAGTAATGCAAAATCCTGCATTAATTAAAGAAGCGGTTTTGGAGTTAGGTTTAGATTTTTCAAAAGTAGAAGCGGCAAAAGCACAATTACAGCAATAAAGTTATCATCAGCCAAAAGAGTAAAGCACTATCTTGCTTTACTCTTTGCGAGCCTCTATCCCCTGCCTCAATATAATAACCTTAAACAACCTTAACCTGAGATAATAAATACTTACTAAACAGTCATTTGTCGTGCTAACTGCGTTACATTAACGTGCAATACACCCGTTATTGACGTGTTAATGCGCCTTGCTTGCAAAACAAATAGCTAGTTGGCTATAAAATAGGTTAAACGTGTTGAATTTAGCGTATTGAGCCGATCTATTAACCCGAGTTAAGGTTAAATAGATATTAGCTTACTTCAACATATTACTAAAACCACAACAGACGATGATCTCATTGGGTGTTGTGACAACATGCCACAAGCTCCGCCTTATGAAAATGAGCATAAACAGCTGCAACATTTCTTTAGCAAGATCAACAGAGGCCAATGTTAACGCTTTACTCCACCTTTTCGAAAGCCACCAGCCAGGTCTTGAGTAGCTGATTAAGCTGGGGCTGCTCAGTCTCCGACAAATGATCAACTAACCGGTGCTGGACACGTACGTGCTCTTCAATCACCTCATCTATAGTAGTAAGGCCTTTTTCAGTCAAGCCGACCGATACGCTACGCCTATCATCTGTGCTATGCGCACGTTTAATCAACCCTTTAGACTCAAGTTTATCTAATCTATTTGTCATCGCACCTGAGGTAAGCATCATCGAAGATAATAACGCCGAAGGTGTTAAGGTATAAGGCAGACCTGCACGCCTTAATGTCGCCAGCACATCAAACTCACCCATAGTTAACTCAAACTGTTTATGGCAAGCAGATATTTCGGTTTCAATGTGTTTTTGCAAACGTAAAAAGCGTCCTAGTATCGCCATTGGCATGGTATCTAAATGCGGTTTTTGTTCACCCCACTGCGCAACAAGTCGATCAATATCTTCCATTTATCACCTATCCAATTAGTCGTTCAACAATCGCAAAATAACTTAATGCAAAGATACTTGATAAAAAGATGCTTTACAAAAATAAATCTTAGGTTCAAAATAGCAACTTATCTTTACATGAAGATACTTAAAGGAAAGCTAGTTTATGAATGTGTTACTTGCCATGATCCCCGCTTTTTTCTGGGGTACCACTTATGCGATGACTCAGTTCACCTTACCGGACTGGCCACCATTATTATTAGGCACCCTACGTGCTTTACCTGCTGGACTGATATTACTGGCCATTAAACCTAGCTTACCTAATAAAACTGATTGGCCCATTTTAGTTAAGTTGGGGACGATTAATATTGCAGTATTTTTTAGTCTAATTTTTGTGATGGCATTAACCCTACCCTCAGCCATATCCGGTATTGGAATGATTTCAGTACCGGTTTTTGCCATGCTATTCCATTGGGCTGTCAGTAAAAAGCGCCCTAATCCAGTACAAGCCATTTCAGGAATGGGGTTAATACTATTAGCCTGGATGCTATTCGACCCAAGTTCAATTAGCTTAAATCCGTTAGGGTTAGTCGCCATGCTAGCGGCTATTAGCTGTATTATTATTGGCAGTACTATGACTAAAGCACTTGGTACGCGGATCCATTGGTGGACCATACTGACCTGGCAGCTCATTATAGGCGGCATAATACTCTTGCTGATCGCAGGAATTCAGGCCTTAATTTCACCACAACAATATCTTAATGTTATCAACCAATTTAGCCTGATAAATGCGGCCGGAATAAGCTGGATTGTATTACTCAATACAGTGCTGGGTTACGGCATGTATGTATGGTTGCTGCAACGTATGTCTGTTGTCGACTTCACGTTCGGCGGCATTGCCAATCCCGTCGCAGGTATCGTTTGTGGTTTAGTGTTAATGGGTGAATCATATTCTCATCACCAATACCTATTGATGGGCGGAATGATTCTAGCCTCTATCGCCCCCGCATTAATTCAGCTGCTGCGCCAAAAATTATGTAACACGGCTAGCAATTAACAGTGACTTATCATCAACAACTTACTCAAACTCGATTTTTTATAGCCTGATATGACCGTTTTTAGAGTAAGGCTCTTAACTGATTAAGTGCATCTACCGAGAAACCTTGGTCATAAAAGTAAATCACTTTGCCCTGTGCATCGAGTAACACCACTCGGGTGTTGTTAGGGTTTTCGTTACCGGTAAAGGCTTGTACTTGGTCGCCATCTTGATAAACCGTCACTACGCCCTTCCAAAGTGGTTTAGGTATACCAGCGCGCATTCCATTATCAATAAAAGTACTGAACATTCTAGGAAACAATCCTTGAATTGTTGGCACTTCATATACCGCAACTTGAGTCTGGGTCATGTCTAAACCAATTAACCAGCGATCTATATCAAATTGTGAATTTTGTTTATATCCCACTAATAATAATGCCACTTTACCTTTTAAATCGTCAGGTAAAGACATTGGTAGCTGCTCAAGTGTCTGTCCTGATACTGATGGAAAAACCTGTCCAGTAATGGATTGATTAGGGTAATTGGTGCTGCAAGCCGTTAATAACATTGCCATCGCCATAACTATAAATAAACGCATCTGTAGTCCTTATTAATAAGTTGTCTAATAAGTTATACGTACCAAAGTCCCAAAAGGCCTATACACAATGATTAATGATTTACAGATAATTTGTTAAAGTCACGCCAACTTTTTGGGGGGAGATATTGTTTTTTAAAGAACGCTTTCAGGATATCGATTCATTGCCTGCAGAAAACACGTTTTTATTCCGCTATGAAGCCCTGCAAGCCGCACTGAAACATGTGAATAAACAGAAGTAAACTCTACTCATTCACAACGCCCTGCTGTTATCGTCTATCATTGTGACCCCAATAGCATTTAAGCTAATGAAATAGCTAGCTTATTGAATTAGGAGTTAGCTATTATACAAACCTAACAGTTAAGTAAATTATAACCATTAAGGGAAATGCCGCCATGGAAAAAGGCACGTTAGTTCGCTGGAATAGCGACAAAGGCTTTGGGTTTATTAAACCAGAAACACGCGGTGATACCGATGTGTTTATTCATATTTCAACGCTCAAACACATGGCCAGAAAACCCCTTGTGGGTGATGAAATACTGTTTCACCGCGAAAACCAACCAGATGGTAAGGTTAAAGCCGTAAAAGCCAGTATAGAAGGCGTCGCAGTAATTGCGGGCTCCTCATCTGCAAAAGTCATTCACACGCCATTAAGCGGTCCATTTAACCTACCTTCCAATAATAAAACACACCACTCGCCGCGCACCTCTTCAGGTTCGATCATGGGTAGAATTATTTTAGTGTTAGTGGTGCTTAACTTAGGCATATATGGTTTCAATAAGTATCAAGACTTTAACGCCACGCCCATTATTACCAACGAAGATGTTGAGCAAATGCAGTGGGCTCCTACAGCACAACCACGTTCCATTATTCCAAGCAGTCAGTTCAGATGCGAAGCAGGTAAAACCCATTGTAGCCAGATGCGATCTTGTGCAGAAGCCACCTTTTACATAAACAACTGCCCAGGTACAAAAATGGATGGTAATGGCGACGGAGTCCCCTGCGAAAGGCAATTCTGCGATTAAAAATTGAAGTAATAATAGTCACTGACTTTAGCTAATGTCGATCCAATTTTTCGCCGAGCACCGTTTTTCATTAACCCAGCTTTCACTCACACATGTATTCACACGTCATGTACTACAGTCTAGCGCGATAACTTATGTTAAAATGCACCAATCAGCTTTATGAATGTGTTACCGCTCTCATTTGTCTGACCGAACGTAGAAAAAATCTACCGTGATTAATTCAGAGGATACAAAATATGAGCAAGTTAAATGCCGAAGAGCGTAAAGCTCGAGATAACGATCGTTTTTCAAAACGTGTTGATGAACGTAGAGTAAAAGGCGAAGATGTGGTGGCTTATGCACTTGCCAATGAAAAAGCGTTTAAGTTTCTCACTAAAGATGAAAAACACAGCCTTAAAGAAAGACAAGCAGCACTGATAGAAGAAGCTAGTCTTAAAAAACAGCAACAAATTGAGCTTCAAAACCAGCAGGAACTCGAAAAAGCTGAAGCGGCCTTTACTGAAGAGTAACCGTTATAAACGGCCATTTTCATTAATGATGAATAATGGCCCATGTTTCAAGTAAGTAGCACATGCCACAGTTCTGTTAATCACTACCCCGCACACACACCGTAAGAAATAAACAACGATCTTCTGGGTCGAATCTATTGCCGCAAGAGCATGAACAATCCTTACCGTTATTCCTCGCGCTTCACACACACAAATAACGCATTACCAGATATTTTATCCCACGGAATGATTTTGTCATAATCGTGTTCAAATATTTGCACCTCAAAATACGGGCTTAGCAATGCTTCAAGTTCGATAAAACTGGTCGCCACCATCGCATGGGAGTCTTGCCATAACTGAGTGATATCAGATTGGGTTTTGGCTATGGTTAAATTCAGCGCTTGCATCTCACCTTCACCGCTGTAATGCCAGCCTGACTCAAACACAAATTGGCTGCCATCAAATTCTGCGCTGTGCTTCACTAACGCCTTGTTATTAATTTTATGTTTATCAACTGAGTTAAAACAAAACATGCCACCGCTATTTAATGCTTTATGCACGCTCGCAATACAGGCTTTAAGCGCTTCAATACCGGGTGAATAATGAATGGAGTACAAAAAGCAGGTAATAAGATCGCGTTTTTCTTCAACATTAAACTCAATCATATTTTGCAAACTAAACTGCGCTTCTGGACAACGCTGCATAGCAATGTCCAGCATAGGCTGATTGATATCAAGTCCACTACTTTGAAAGCCTAAATCGATAAAATGTCTAACATGCGGCCCAGTGCCACAGGCCAAGTCTAAGTGTTGTTTGCCGTTGTTACCCAAAAACTGATGTAAGCGCGCTACGCTATTTGTTTGTTGTTGATAGTTAATGTCGCAACACATTAAATCATAATAAGCGGATAAATCGGTATAAAGGGCATTGTTAGACATAAAGTAAAATCGAAGACAGACTAAATTTAAGGTGGCGCATATTATATCAATTCATTCGATTGAGAAATCATTAATGTCTGCTTGAGCATCAAGGCTATTACCCTGCAAACAATTTCCCTTAGGTGGACATTGACCCAGTACCCACTGTAAGCCATGAATAGCCGTAGTAGGAAAAGCAGTTTGATGATCCGCTTCGGGAATAATCAATAATTTTGTCTGCAATCTTGAGGGCCATTGTTGCATCAAATCATTAAAGGCCTGCGCCTCTTTTACCATGTCTTCGCCAGCTCCGTGGACCTTACTTTCTAATTCGCCAATGCCGATGAACACTTTGGCAGATATAGGTTGAGTGTTTTTTACAAATTGTTTTTCTAATTCAAAAATATACCCTTTATCCCACCAGTAAGAAGGGCTACCAAAAATGTAGCTGTCGAACATTTCAGGCTTAGTCATTAAAATATACGTTCCAAATAGCCCGCCCAAAGAGTTACCCATGTAAACCCGTTTACTAGCCAGTGCGCGGTAATGACTCTCGACATAATTAAACACTGTCTGTCCAATAAAATCACGATGAGCCGCAGCCCCTCCAGTAACATTCTTCCACTGTTTATTTTGCGTTGGGGTATAGTCACGAATGCGGCTTAAGCTCCCTATGCTGCCTTTAGAATAGGAAATTCCCACAATAATGGCTTCATCCATTTTATTGAAATTCATCGGAAATCGGCTCGCACCAGACACAATTTGGAAGCTATACCAAGCATCGGTTAAATACACCACCGGGTAGTGCTTATTGGGTTGACTGTGATAAGACTTAGGCAATTTAACAAATAAAGGGTAAATTCGCTGACTACTAGGATCTGTAATCTCAACCACTTGACTTCTTGGAATATTAAATGGTTGGGCGTTATTATTTGCCCCAAAAACAGAGATCGATGTTAAAACCATAATGACAAAAAACATAACACGAGTCGATAGCATACTCACCCACTAAGCTTGACATAAAATTCATAGATTAAAGATAGCCGTCAAACCTAACCCAGTTTGATTAAACTTTAAAAAGCAGCGACCAACGCTATCCCTGATGCTGAGTAACTAACGCACCCACAACATAAGCTCATTAGCATCTACCACAGCCAACTGCCTTTTAGTTAATTCGCCTGCTGCGTCAAACAGTAATAACTCCGCAGGTCTGGCACTATGCTTAGCTATCAATTGGTCTCCCTCTGGGGTGCCCGCTCTGGCAAGTAAAAAGAAAACGTTATCACCAAGATGAGCACGCGCTTCATTCATCTGCTCAGTCTGGCTGGTACTTGAAACGAGGTTAGGATCATAGACAAATACTAGCGCAGGTTTGCCGGTGCCAATTTGTTCATGGGTGGTTTTAAATCCCTTGGGCATCACCATCAGCACCAACCCCAAAACAGCAACGATAGTTGCAATAACACTTATCGAAACCCAAGGCATTTTACCTGGCGAGTTTGAAGTATTTTTATTCATGATGGTAAGCCTCTATTTTTATTGTTGAAATACATAATCACGTTGTGCAGTGTAGTGAGTTAACCTGAGCGCAAGATTAAAAATTGTCGAACCTATTAGGAGAAGCTCATCAATAGGTTATTGATTACAGCAATAACCTTTACTTTGTAGCATCAGTATCTTGTGTCACTCTCGCTAACAGAAAACATTACTCACTCAATTATAACTGCTAAGATTATGATACTTACTGTTAACATTTTACTCTTACTATAAAAAATAACGATAAACTTGCTGAACATTATTTGGCTGAATTGAGTATTACTTGGTTGAGTTGAGCATTACTTGTCTTAATTAAGCTTTAGTTAAGCGTTAGCTAAAAATGAATAAACTAACTTTGCTTTACCTAGGTTGAGGCTGCCACTGTACACAAGGTACTATTTTTGCTTAATATTTAAATAAAATGCACTCAGCAGTAAACCAAACCATGTCTCATCTTTATTTGAACATCATAGTCAACAAGGACTAAATCAGTGGCTCAATTGTTAGATCATCATATTGAACAGATTATTATTGATTCACTATTACTCACAAAAGATGGTGTAGGCATTTTTGATCCCGAAGACAGGTTAATATTTTGCAATCTTGCCTTAGCGATGTTTTTATCCATGCCTGCTGAACAAGCCTTACATAAAACGTTTTCTGAATTGTGTTTTATCTGTTTTAGTAACAAAACAGGGATAAATATTGAAGCAGATTGTTTTGATACTTGGATAGCTGCTACAAATAAAAAAAGAAGACATAGTGATTACCGCACATTTGAAACCGACACAGTAGCAGGCAAGTACTTCATAGTAACCGAACAAATGGTGCAGAATAATTACTTGTATATGTATATCACTGACATTACAGAAAAAAAGAGAATGAAAAAAGGCTCAAGTTAATGTCGCAAAAGCTAGAAAAACTGGCCGCAACAGATTACTTAACCGGTATTCATAACCGTCGTCATTTTTACGAAACCGCCAAAGAGGAATTTAATAGAAGTTTAAGGCAAAATATCACTCTAACAGTACTGATGTTAGACCTAGATAAATTTAAACTTATCAACGATACCTATGGCCATAATGCTGGCGACCTAGTGTTGCAAACGTTTACCAAAACGGTCAGTAAATTGCTCAGGGACTATGATACTTTTGCGCGCATAGGCGGCGAAGAGTTCGCTATTTTACTGCCTTCAACAGACGCTACCATAGGCGCGATGATCGCTGAACGAATTAGAGCCGCGGTAGCAGCAATGACAATTATCTTTGAAAATGACACGCTAATGATTACAACATCGATAGGACTGTTACAACACTCAGATCAAATAACCTGTTTCGATCATATGATGCAAATAGCAGATGAACACCTGAACCTAGCCAAAAAAAATGGACGAAATAGAGTAAAAGTAGGTTAATCTTGGTACTTATGTAACATCCATAACTAACAGCCACTATGCAGCGTTTGCTCCCCACCTTCTACCAAGTAATTCGCAACTAAAACATAAAAAAATCAGCAAAACTGGGGGGAAATAGGCACCATACCGAACGGTACCATTCTGTTATATATGCACTTGAACACGCTACTCGAGAAGCCCTAAAGCTATCATATCCGTAAACCAATAATAAGCGACACTGAGTCAACGTTTATCATTGAATTACACGCAGCAACTTGGTTTGACAAGTGACTCAGTAAAAATTTTATCTTAATGTAGGCTTAGGTCGGCAATGATTTTTGTATTATCGTCGCAGGATAAATTGACTACAGCAGCAGACTTAGCGCCAACGGAAATATTAAAATACCCGCGCTAACGTAACCCAGTTTATTAACACTTTTAGAATACGCTTTTGCTTGTTTCATTCCAAATAACGGCCGCAACAAGGTGCTACGACGAATAAGTTCATAACAAAGCAAGCACCCGACAATAGTAATAACAATGACGGCTAATGGCTCAATAATGGGTCCAGCTGGACCTAAGTCAAATTGAGATAGTTGGTAGGCCGCTATAATAATAATACTTTGGTGCAAAATATAAAAAGCGTACACCCCCTCAGACCAATAACTCAGTTTGCTGGAGGCAACATTTAAATAATGATATGCCAAAGACAATAGCAACAAAGCACCCATTACCCTTGAAAGACTGTAGCTGAGCAAGCCCAGCAATTGCCAAGTATAATGTGCATTGTCACCCTGTGGCAGCCACATAAATTGATAGAAACACACAAAGCTGACGAGTACTAAAGGGGTTAGTTTGGCTAAAAAGGGCAACGCCTCTTTAACTCGTGACCAAAACAGCGGTGACCAACCAATTAAATAGCCGTATAGCATAAAGGCGAACCCAAGCGGGTATCTTACTGTGTCTGGCTCCCAGAACAGTTGCAGTAAAAAAATGGGTAGCGTTGCCATGCCTATAGCCAATGCACCTGGTAAACGAAATATCCAATTCAATACTTGTACTGTTTTATTCGCATTTAACAATGGCAGTAAACAAACCAACAGCAAAGAGAATTGCCATAACGAGCGTAAATACCACAGGTGGTTCACATCGATATGCGGCCATATACCGGCTTGATACTCTTTAAAGATGACGCTGTCTTCAGCAAAAAACTCAATCATAAACTGCCAATACGACATATCTAGTGCTGATTTCTGAGTCATCTCAATATACAGTTGCGGCGGCACAACAACCAAAATACCAAATAACAAAGGCAGCAAAATACGCACCGAACGTAAAAATACAAACCGCTCTACCGACACCTTGACCAGTAAAAATTTTATCGCAATACCAGAAACTAGCCACAATATTGCCATTCGCCAAGGTGACACAAACAACATGACCATCTCAAGACCTTGCCACTGATATTGGCTTTTAAAATGAAACCCCCAATTTTCAACGTATAGCATGCCAATATGAAAAAAGATCAGTAAACCAAAAGCACCAACCCGCAACCAGTCCAAATCAAATCGGCGTGATGGCATATATTCAAAATCGGGTACAAAGTAATACTTGATAATTGCTTTCAGATTACCGATGCTGTTTAACATAAATTCCGCCCCTTAATTTCGCTGACATATTATTTTCTGTATTGTTCAGCGTAATTGTTTCTCAATGTTGAAATAGCAAAGTCTTACACAAATGGGGGCAGATAAAAGCCTAAAGGTCTGTACTGACAGTGCTTAGGGACAAGCGGTGGCTGTGTGGGACGAATAAATTAACAATAAGCCTTCCATCAACTAAATCGTCTAAATGGATCAACATGAATTACTTGTCACATTTTCAGCGCTACAAGTTCAACTATGAAATTATCGTATTGTTCTGCTACTTTTTCATTAATGCGACAGTATTAGCGACCTCAGTTTTAATGGAAGAAAGCCGAGAGTCTAGTTCATTGGTTTTTGATACCCGGGAACCCTTTGTGTGGGAATACTCAAGTGCAGTGAGCTCTATTTTACTGTTCCCACTTATTGTCTATCTGCTACGAAAACATCCATTTCAATGGCAAAACATTAAACAATCATTCGCTGTTTATGGGTTTGCATCTGTGGTCTTTTCACTGGGCCATGTAGGCCTAATGGTGGGCATAAGAGAAGTAGTGTATTTACTAATGGATAGACGCTACGACTTTGGCAATCTTGGTTTTGAGTTACTTTATGAATATCGCAAAGATTTATGGAGCTTCATCTTTTTTGTCATTGTGATAAAGGGTTACCAATTTATCATTATGCGCTTGCAGGGCGAAGCAAACCCGATAGAAATAGGGGAAAGTGAGCATTCAGTCGATAAACCACACACGAATCTAGACCGGCTATTAGTTAAAAAACTAGGTAAAGAATTTATTATTCAAATTCATGATGTCGAATGGCTTGAGGGATCTGGCAACTACGTCAACTTACACATAAAAGAACGTATTTATCCGCTTAGAGCAACATTAACATCATTATCTGCACAGCTTAGTACTCAAGGCTTTTGTCGTATCCACCGCTCACATGCCGTTAGACTTGATATGGTGGAATCGATCACACCGCTAGCTAGCGGCGATAGCGAAGTGAAACTCAGAAATAACAAAACCCTTATGCTTTCAAGACGCTACAAAGATGGATTTAAACAAATGTTTGAACGATGAAAAAGAACAAGCCTAGTGCCTAGCCAGTTTCATATAAAGCTAATATGGTCAAAGTACGCTTTCCATCGCGTACGCAAAGCTTACCAATGAGACTTCATCAAGCTGGTTACTATATGCAATCGCTGTTAAGGTTCATTATGTTATTATGTAACAATAGTTAGCTCGATTGATTTCTAGCGTATTTTGTCCAAAGGATTAAATTTTTTTATGGAAAAAGTGTTTGAAAAATTGATGTATGCATCGCGCTGGATCATGGCACCGATTTATCTGGGGTTAAGCCTAGTGTTATTTGCTTTAGGCATAAAGTTCTTCCAAGAAATCTTTCACCTCATCCCCAATATCTTCAAAATAGCTGAAGTCGATTTAATACTGGTTACGCTATCACTCATCGACATTACCTTAGTGGGTGGTCTGCTCATCATGGTGATGTTTTCAGGCTACGAAAACTTCGTTTCACAGCTTGATGTCAGTGAAGACAGTGAAAAGCTCAACTGGCTTGGCAAAATGGATTCAGGTTCACTTAAAAACAAAGTGGCGGCTTCAATTGTGGCGATTTCATCTATCCACCTGCTTAAAGTCTTTATGAATGCCGAAAATATCGAGAACGACAAGATCATGTGGTATCTGCTAATCCACATCACTTTTGTATTATCTGCATTTGCTATGGGGTATCTGGATAAAATTACCCGTGCAAAATAGCATAAGTAAATCGTGGGGTAGAAAATTATTCTATCCCCACTAATGGCTATCAATGTTGGCCGTACTACGTGAGCTCATCAACCACGGAACGTATCTATGATAAAATACTGGTACAAACAATTCCCTCAATATCCGCCTGATCACCCCGATTACTGGCGCATTCGTTTAATCGAACATTCATTACTCATTACTACCAGCTACTTTCTCATTTTGACCCTAATCAATTTGTTGCATTTCGATAACTTCCAATACGCCTTACTCGATGGTTTCGGCTTATTCTTATCACTGGCTATATACTGCCACTTTCGTAAAACTGGACAGGTTAAGGCAACATCATGGGCGGTGACTATTATGGTAGCCAGTCTAATCATGCTGTTTTTGTTCACAACAAAAGGTTACTCCCACTCATTACTATGGGCAACCTTGATCCCGCCATTTTCATTTTTTCTTGTTGGTCGAACTTGGGGGACGGTTGTCTCATCAATTACATTTAGCCTGTGCGTCATATTGGTTTATCAACAAACACAGAATGCCGAGCCGTTCACATATTCCATGGGGTCATTATTTAACGTTATCGAGGTATGTATTGCGCAAGTATTAATCTTACGATTCTATGAAAAAACCCGATTTTCAGCCTATCAAAAGCTTGCTCTACGCAACATAGAAATCCAAGAAATGGCTGAAACAGATAAACTCACAGGGCTGTATAACCGTGAAAAACTCGATGGGGTTCTTGATAAACTACTCGCTTCACCAAACATAAATACTGCTATGGATACTCATACAATAAGTACTGATGCCATAAGTAATGAGACGATACCGCCTGTGCAATACCCTATTTCGATTGCCATTATCGACATAGATCATTTCAAACTAATTAATGATACTCACGGTCATCTTGTGGGGGATAAAGTTTTACATGAACTAGCACAATTACTGCAAAGCCAAATGCGCAATGATGATTTATTAGCACGCTGGGGCGGCGAAGAATTTGTGGTGGTACTACCCAGCACCACCTTAGACGATGCGATGGAGTTAAGCGAAAGATTACGCCAGTTTATTGCCAGTAAGAATATCCGACAAATGGGGCTAACTATCAGCCTAGGTATCGCACAATATCAGTTAGAAGACTCTGCTCACAGCTTACTCGACCGTGCAGATAAAGCACTGTCTCATTAACCCCCCGCTCATAATAAAATGCGTATGAATGGAATCTGAAAAAATGTTAAAGATTACGTTAAAAACGATGACATAAGTACGCTCTTACAATAAAAAGCCTCAATACAGTTAAGTATTGAGGCTTTTTGCATATCAAAATTCAGATTTCTAATCTTTAAATCAAATCTAAAATTTATGCCTGTAATGCATTTAACAATAAATACCTTGCCCTCTGGCGTTGCCGTTCTGGCAAGTAAAAAGAACACATTATCACCAAGATGATCACGAGCTTCATTCATTTGCTCAGTTTGGGTGATACTCGACACAAGGTTAGGATCGTAGACAAACACAACAGCAGGTTTCCCCAAACAAAAAGCCCTGATACATCGCTGCATCAGGGCTTTCTTTTTTATCGATTAGTACCACACTTTAGGATCAGCCTTATCATTATGCACAGTGTCGAATAATTAGACTAATTAGTATCTAATTTCTGAACCTTTTCTATAGGAGAATCTAGTTCGGATTCAGTATTTATATACTCACATAGTGCAGTCGTATTATTAGATAATTCCTCGGTTAAAATATGCTTAGAAAATATCTCACCACTTTCTCTGTCAACAACATAAAATGAACTAATTGATTTTAAGGCATTAAATCCAGAAGTGATTTTTTCAAATACAAAATATTCGATATGTTCTGAATTCGACTCTGCATTATCAACATACCTTTGAATCACTGGAATAATATATTTTTTATCAAGGCAACTAACTAAAAACTCACCTTTTAAGCTAAGTTCATTTGCTCCTTGCATCTCAACAATAACATTATAATTTAAAGAGTTAGGGGTTTTTAACGTGTATTGATGATCAGATAAAGGCTCGATAGAAAACATGTTTGCGTGAGCATCTGAAAATACAAGTAACAGGATAAAAAACACTTTTAAAAAATTAGAAAACATCACTAAAAACCTGCCTATTCATAATCATTTTTAGATTCTCGTGCCTACTATTATAGCTATTAGTATTCTTGTTAATTACCGATGTAACAGCATCTGTTACTTGTTTAGAAGATCCTTTGTCGGCAATTAAATATAGCTTGTTTTTCACCCAAAATACAAGTGCAGAACGTAAAGCGTATTTGGCCGTTATTAATAATTCTGGATTAGCAACGAAGTTTATAGACTCACTCCATAAGTCGTTGTGTGTCGATTGAATTGATAAGTAATTAGACTTCCCAGTCAATTGAATCATCCCCCTTCCACGGTATTTCCACCCATCACCTGAATCAATTGAGCCATTACCAATTCTAAGTGCATAAGCATGGTTAGCTATTGCTACTTCATCTGCTTTTTTATTCTGATTAAGGTTATATGAATGCGTTTTAGCTAGAGTTGGGTTTTTTCTATAAAATGAAAAGTTCTGTTTCAGCGCCATTTCACTATAAATTAAACTTTCTTCCATAGAGAATGTTGAACCAACTTCTTTTAATATTTGAGCAAAAAAGTGAGATAACCTTAATTCTGAGTCTACTTTACAAAGAGTTGCACTTGAAGTTAGCTCACTTGCAATATCAGACAGGAAACTATTACTAACTTTTGATTCGTTTGGCCACAATACTCGTAACTGCCTTAATGTTATCTTTGTCATTTCAATCCTTTGGGTCGAACATAATATATCCAATACATTATTATTTTACTCACTATCCAAATTAGTGTCTATTATCAAAAGTAATTACAAAGGAGTGATGGCGAGGGGCAAGTAAGCATTCTTAATGATGATGGCTATGCAAAATTATTTAGTTAAAAAATATAAGTTGAGACAGAGTCAGGGCGATCACGTAAGTATGCGTTTTTGTGCAGGATAAAGCGTTTAGTATAAGCGCTACGTTGCTTGTATGTGAGCGGTAAGCAACGCCGTAATCAATATTTTAGACCCGCAGAAAAACAAAAGCCCCGATACTGTTAAGTATCGGGGCTTTCATATTCTTTTACAAGAAGTCTAACTTTAAGCTTTAGGCTTGAAGCAAAATTTGATCTAGCGCAGGATAAATCGTGTTAGAACAAGGCGCTTTACCACGACGTTTAGCTTTCTTAAACGAGTGGTGAAGCAACGCAGTTATCACCGATTTAGACCAGTTAGATTACATCATGCCGCCCATTCCGCCCATTCCACCCATTCCGCCCATATCTGGCGCAGAATCTTGTGGTACTTCAGCTATCATAGCTTCGGTAGTGATCATTAAGCCTGCAATCGATGCGGCGAACTGTAATGCGCTACGAGTCACTTTAGTTGGGTCTAGGATACCCATTTCTAACATGTCACCGTAGGTGTCGTTACCAGCGTTGTAACCGAAGTTACCTGTGCCGTTTTTAACCGTGTTCGCCACTACTGACGCTTCTTGACCTGCGTTAGTTGCGATTTGACGTAAAGGCGCTTCCATTGCACGTAATGCGATTACTACACCGTGCTTTTGGTCTTCGTTCAGTACTTCAACATCTTTAATTTTGCTTGCTACGCGAACAAGGGCTACACCGCCACCAGCTACTACGCCTTCTTCTACCGCTGCGCGAGTAGCATGTAATGCATCTTCAACGCGGGCTTTTTTCTCTTTCATTTCAACTTCTGTTGCTGCGCCAACTTTAATCACTGCAACACCGCCAGCCAACTTAGCCATACGCTCTTGAAGCTTTTCTTTGTCGTAGTCTGAAGTTGATTCTTCAATTTGTTGCTTGATTTGGCTTACGCGGCCAGCGATTTGAACTTGATCGCCGTTACCATCGATGATGGTAGTGTTATCTTTAGTGATGATAACGCGTTTTGCTGTACCTAAATCTTCTAGAGTCGCTTTTTCAAGTTCTAAGCCGATTTCTTCAGCGATAACAGTACCGCCAGTTAGAATTGCCACGTCTTGAAGCATTGCTTTACGACGGTCGCCAAAACCAGGAGCTTTAACAGCTGCCACTTTAACGATGCCACGCATGTTGTTAACAACTAATGTTGCTAATGCTTCGCCTTCAACGTCTTCTGCAACCATAAGCAATGGCTTACCGGTTTTAGCTAGACCTTCAAGAATAGGCAATAACTCACGGATGTTAGACACTTTTTTGTCTACTAATAAAATGTACGGAGCATCTAACTCAACGCTGCCCGTTTCTGGCTTATTGATGAAGTACGGTGATAAGTAACCACGGTCAAACTGCATACCTTCAACAACGTCTAATTCGTTTTCAAGCGCTTGGCCTTCTTCAACTGTGATAACGCCTTCTTTACCGACTTTTTCCATTGCAGTTGCAATGATTTCACCGATTGACTCGTCAGAGTTAGCTGAGATAGTACCGACTTGAGCGATAGCTTTAGTATCAGCACAATCTTGAGAAAGTAGTTTAAGCTCTGCAACGGCTGCGATAACCGCTTTGTCGATGCCGCGCTTAAGATCCATTGGGTTCATACCCGCTGCAACGGCTTTTAGACCTTCAACAACAATAGCTTGTGCTAATACTGTTGCAGTAGTGGTACCGTCACCGGCGGCATCGTTGGCTTTAGAAGCAACTTCTTTCACCATTTGTGCGCCCATGTTTTCAAACTTGTCTGTCAGTTCGATTTCTTTTGCCACTGATACACCGTCTTTGGTGATCATTGGCGAGCCAAAGCTTTTGTCTAAAACAACGTTACGACCTTTAGGGCCTAAAGTGACTTTAACTGCGTTAGCTAAAATGTTAACGCCTGCAAGCATTTTTACGCGTGCGTCGTTACCAAATAATACTTCTTTTGCTGCCATGTTCTGATGTTCCTTTAAATGAGTTTTGAAGTAGAAAGTCTAATAAAACTGGAGGCTTAGCCTACAACAGCCATTAAATCCGCTTCTGACAGGATTAATACTTCTTCACCGTCAATTTTTTCTTTTTTAACGCCGTAACCTTCATTGAAGATCACAACATCACCCACTTTCACGTCAAGCGGAGTCACTGTGCCATTTTCTGAGATACGACCGTTGCCTACTGCAAGGATTCTACCGCGAGTTGACTTTTCTGCTGCACTACCCGTAAGCACGATGCCACCTGCAGATTTTGATTCAACTTCTAAACGTTTAACGATAACACGGTCATGTAATGGACGAATATTCATCTATGAACTCTCCTAATGATTTTATGCCCAATATCGAGGCGGTTTGATGGAAAAGGTTTTTACCCTTTGATGCTTGATATATGGGGGTGTTCAATCACACTTCCAAGGGCTAGCGATAAAAAAACTACAGAATTTTTAAGTCTGTTTTATTAAACCTGTGCAAACCCTGATAGAATTCGCCTCCTTTATTACTAAACGATGTCACCATGAAAGATAAACACGGGTTGCTTAGTGCACCAATTGGTCGTGTTCTGTTTAACATGACCCTACCTAACCTGATTGGTATTCTCACCATTCTGGGTGGCAGCTTAGTGGACATCTATTTTATTAGTCAGCTGGGCACAGAAGCCCTCGCGGCGGTCAGTTTTACTTTTCCAGTCACCTTAGTGATTGCCAGTATCGGCATAGGTATTGGTGCGGGCGTATCAACCAATTTAGGTCGTTTTATTGGCTCTGGTCATGCTGAGCAAGCTAAAGCTTTTTTATTCGATACCTTAGTGCTAACCGCTGTGATCATTATCTTATTATGCTTAATGGGTGGCTTTTTGATTGGGCCATTATTCAGCTTACTGGGCGCGAACAACCACAGTATGCCGTACATTTATGACTATATGATGTGGTGGTATTTGGGCGCCCCCGCTTTGGTATTACTGATGGTAGGAAATCAAGCATTACGTGCCACGGGTGACACACGGTCACCGGCTAAAATTATGATGCTGGCGGCGATTGTCAATTTAGTGCTAGATCCCTTATTAATATTCGGTTTAGGACCTTTCCCCCGCTTAGAAGTACAAGGGGCAGCTATTGCTACCGCCCTGTCTTGGATGATCGCCCTTTTACTGGCGGGTCGATTACTGATTTTTAAACGTAAATTATTACATCGCGCTAACTTGGTTCGTAGCCGTATGGTGGCTAACTGGCGTGCTTTAGCCCATATCGCACGTCCTGCGGCATTAATGAATTTAATCAATCCCATTGCCAATGGTATTTTGATGGCCATGATAGCCCGTATAGACCATGCTGGCGTGGCAGCATTTGGGGCGGGAATGCGCTTAGAGTCGGTATTACTACTGGTGGTAATGGCGTTATCATCAAGCTTGATGCCATTTATTGCCCAAAACTTAGGTGCAGGGCAACATGTTCGCGCTAAAGCAGCGTTACTTAAATCGTTGCAATTTATATTGGTATTTCAAACCCTGCTGTATATTCCAATGTACTTTTTTGCCTATCCTATTGCACAACAATTTTCTAACGACCCTGTCGTTATTGATTGGTTAACATTTTATATTATTGCCTTACCCGCGGCATATGGTCCGTTGGGAATAGTGATTATTTTTGCCACCAGCTTAAATGCGTATCATAGGCCAATGAGTTCTTTGGTGATTAATTTATGCCGCTTAATGCTGTTAATGCTTCCCTTAGCCGCATTAGGCTCGTACATTGGTGGTGTTAAAGGCCTAATGCTGGCACTGCCTATAACAAACACCCTGATGGGTATAGCCTGTTATATATTAGCAACTAAGATTTCAGAGCCAGATCAACAGACACACTCTAGCCCTATTGTTATCGACTAATGTTATCGACTAATGTTATCGACTAATGTTATCGACTAATGTTATCCACTAATATTCTACACGACTGCATAGGCAGACTATGACGACTCAACATACCCCAAAAAATGATCAACCTTTAAGCATAAGGCGCCCTTTTAAAGCGGCATTAATGTCTGCCCTTATTATGCGGGTAGTGGCCAAATGTGGCTGGGGAAAAAGTGGCATGGCATAGGTTTTATGGCAGTATCGCTGGGGTGCGTGCTGGTGTTGATGAACTTTGCTATTGAACGGGCACAGGTCATATCGGCAAAAATTTTGGCAGGCGATGTTCCCTTAGAATACAGTGCGATTTACGCCCAAATAACCCAAGCCCCTGAAGGTGATGCAGCGCAAATAGCTACCTGGATAACCTGGCTGTTTGTCGCTAACTGGTTAAGCAGTATTGTGACGGCCTATATTGCTGGCTCAAAGATTGATGCTAGCTTAAAGGTCGATGCTAGCAAGGTCAGCGACAAATAGCACACTGAATAAAGAGCCACATATTGGGCGACTTAACTCACAAACATTAACAAGCCAGCAATACGCTGGCTTAGTATTAAGTCGCACTTTGATAACCCAGCTTCTTTGCGCTAAATTCTTTGGCTAACGTCTGTTTAGCCAAATAGATTTCGCAAATTACTTTCGCGTATCGTCTTTGTTGTCTATTTGATGACTTTCAGGACGTTTTTGGCTTGGGTCGTCTTTATGCTCAAAATCTCCTTCAAAGGTATTGTCTTGATCACGCGGCGGCTCAAAAGGATTCTGTCCAAATGGGCCCTGATTAAATGGCCCTTGCTGACCGAATCCACCGTGAACGCCGCCATTAGCCATCACTTTAAGCTGCATACGTTTATACATAAATGCCGCAATAGGTGCGCGAGTGAACGGGGTTAACAGTAATAATCCTATCGCATCGGTGACAAAGCCAGGAATTAACAACAGCACACCTGCAGCCGCTAACATCATGCCCTCAACTATTTCTTGCCCTGGCGCTTCACCACGAGCCATTTTTTGTTGCACTGTCATTAGGGTGTTCAATCCTTGGCTTCTAACTAATGACACACCAACAATGGCAGTAAAAAATACTAAGCCGATTGTTGGCCATACACCAAGTGCATCACCAACTTGAATTAATACCGACAGTTCTAAGGCAGGTACAATAATGAACACTAATAATAAAATCAAAAACATGTAAACCTCGATATCAAAATGATGTTTGCCGATTAATTGGCAAATAATCTGCTGTCGATGAAAACTATATTGGGTTTGTCCGGTCTATTTTCAAGAGACGTCACGAATTTCAAACATAACAGTGAAATCTGTTGCTAAAAATCGTACAGTAAGCCGATATTGGCTATTTCTAGCTTAAGCTAACGTTAAGTTTAACCGAGATACAATGAAAGCGGATTATTTACTGATTTTTTCAACCTGTCCCGATAAGGCCACAGCCGACAGTATCGCCCAGGCATTGATTAATACCAAGCTTGCTGCTTGCGTGCAAATTAGCCAACCTATTACGTCGGTTTATTATTGGGACAACCAAGTGTGTCAGTCTCAAGAGGTACAATTGCAGATAAAATGTCTCGCGTTACATTATCAAGCAATAGAAAAATTGGTGATCCAATTGCACCCTTATGAAGTACCAGAGTTAATCGCAACCCCTATTAATCAAGGGTTAGCGCCTTATTTAACATGGATAAAAGAAACCACTCAATCATGAAAAAAATATTCGCCTTTGTTTTAACATCATTACTTTTACTGTCTTCGGCAGCCTTCTCACCACTGGTTCAAAGTGAGGGGGTATTTAGCAAAAGTAAGTTTGATTTTTAAGCAGTGAACCAGAGCTACTATCGGTTAATGAAGCATTCTCATTCGATTTTAAGCAGCAAGGTAATCAATTACTGATTAGCTGGGTCATTGCTGACGGTTACTACATGTACCGCGACAAACTGACCTTTAAAGCCGACGGCGCTGTTATTGGTGAAATTAATTTACCCCGCGGAAAAATTCATAACGACGAATACTTTGGCGAGCAAGAAGTCTTTTACTCGTTTGTTCAAATTCCTGTGGGCATTAAAGAAGCCACTAAAGAAGGTACCTTTAAAGTAACCTTTATGGGCTGTGCTGAAGGGACTTTGTGTTACCCGCCAACCACCCGTGATGTTATTTTAACTGAAGTTGCCGCGAATGATGGCAAAGTGACGCAAGCTAAAAAAGTAATTGGCGCGCCGAACACATCGGCGAATAATGGCACAGAATCAACCGTAAAAAGCCCGATTACTCAGCAAGACACCTTAAGCCAAATGCTTGAAAACGATAGCTTACTGTGGACCTTGGCCATCTTTTTTGGTTTAGGTATTGGCCTGGCGTTAACCCCTTGTGTATTCCCAATGTATCCTATTTTGTCGGGCATTATTGTCGGCCAAGGTGAAAAACTGTCTACCGCAAAAGCGTTCACTTTATCGATGGCTTATGTGCAAGGTATGGCAATTACCTATTCATTATTGGGCTTAGTTGTGGCCAGTGCAGGAATGAAATTCCAAGCGGCGCTGCAACATCCTGCTATTTTGATTTTCTTAGCTGTGATGTTTGTATTGCTGAGTTTATCTATGTTCGGCATGTATGATTTAAAATTGCCGTCAAAGTGGCAAGAAAAAATGAACTCACTGTCAAACAACCAAAAGGGCGGCAACTTGATTGGCGTATTCTTTATGGGAGTGATTTCAGGTTTAGTCGCCTCACCTTGTACTACCGCACCTTTATCAGGCGCACTCATTTACGTTGCCCAAAGCGGTGACTTATTACAAGGCTTCCTCGCCCTTTATGTATTAAGCATGGGCATGGGTGTACCGCTATTAGTATTAGGGACATCTGGCGGCAAAATTCTCCCTCGTGCTGGCGCATGGATGGATGTTATCAAGACAATTTTCGGTTTCTTGCTCATTTCAGTGTCAATTATGATGATTGGTCGTATCTGGGTAGGGCTCGTGTCTGACGTATTGTGGTCGATTTGGGCTGTTAGCCTAGTCGGTTATTTAATGCATCAGAACAAGTTAACCACCTTTAACTGGAAGCAGTCTGTTCGTGGCGTACTACTATTACTCGCCTTACTTGCCAGCTTTTCCTATGGTTTTCAAGCTGTAATGGGTCACTTTGGCTTCCAAGTACCTGGGATTAATCAAACAACCAACAATGGCACTGCACAAGCTGAAGCGCACCACTTTATTAAAATTAAGTCGCTAGATGATTTAGCGGTTGAGTTAGATAAAGCCAGCATCAGTGGTAAAACTGTCATGTTAGATCTTTATGCTGATTGGTGTGTGGCTTGTAAAGAGTTTGAAGCGATTACCTTCGCCAACAGTGATGTGCTTGAACGCATGAATAAAATGGTGATATTGCAAGCCGATGTGACCAAAAGTGATGCGATTGATATTGAGTTACTTGAGCATTATGGTGTGCTTGGTTTGCCAACATTGCTGATGTTTGATAGCAATAGTGATATCCGTGATGATCTTCGCGTAACTGGCTTTATGGGACCTAAAGATTTCGCTAATCACTTAGATTTACTGCTTAAACAATAAATTAATAAAACATTAACCAATAAAAAAAAGCGACTTTTTGAATAAAGTCGCTTTTTTATAATAGAAACATCATTTTTCCCAAATGTTGGTTTTTCTTATACAATGTGACCTATCTTTGCTTTTCGCAATAATGGAGTGCTATGGAACCAGCTATATTAATTATCACCTTACTGTGTGGGCTTTTAGTCAGTAAAGTAGGCCTACCGCCGCTTATTGGTTATTTAGCTGCAGGATTTGTTCTATTCACTTTTGGCATTGAAGACACCAGTCTTCCGCTCTTACAACAGCTCGCTGATTTAGGCGTGACCTTACTGTTATTTTCAATTGGCTTAAAGCTGGATTTAAAAAGCTTATTTAAAGCCGAAGTATTGGCAACCTCGAGTATTCATTTAATTGGCTCAATTATTTTTTTCATTCCAATCCTAAAATTATTGGGTATGGCGGGGTTAGAGCAACTAGAAGGTTACACCCTTAATCAGCTATTACTTATTTCATTCGCGTTAAGCTTTTCCAGTACTGTTTTTGCCGTAAAAGTCATTGAAGACAATGGTGACATGAAGTCTCTTTATGGTCGTGTCGCAATTGGTATCTTGATTATGCAAGATATCTTCGCCGTGATATTTCTAACCATATCAAAAGGCGATGTTCCCTCTATTTGGGCGTTAGGATTATTGTTATTACCCTTTGTTAGACCGCTTATTTATAAAGTGTTCGACAAAGTAGGCCACAGTGAAATGTTAGTCCTGTTTGGCTTAGTGATGGCATTAGTGGTAGGTGCTTGGTTATTTGAAGCGGTAGGTTTGAAACCTGATTTAGGTGCATTGATTATTGGTATTTTACTCGCTGGCCATGCTAAGTCGTCTGAATTAGCTAAATCGATGTACTATTTTAAAGAACTGTTTTTAGTTGCTTTCTTCCTCACCATTGGCTTAAACGGACTCCCTACCTGGTCAGACATTGGCTTGGCTGGCATATTAGTTATGCTAGTGCCAGTAAAAATAGCCATGTTTATGTATTTACTCACTCGTTTTAAGTTGCGTTCGCGTACTTCATTACTTGCCTCGTTCAACTTAGGCAATTACAGTGAGTTTGGCTTAATTGTCGCGGCTGTTGCGGCGCATAAAGGTTGGTTACCATCCTCATGGCTAATTATCATCGCTGTCGCATTAAGTATTAGTTTTTTATTTGCCGCACCGCTTAATAGCAGCGTAAATAAAATTTATAAGCGTTTCCAAAGTCGCTTAGTTAAACTTGAGAAACACCCATTGCACCCTGAAGATCGCCAAATCAAAATTGGTAATCCACGATTTCTAATCTTCGGTATGGGCCGTATTGGTAGTGGTGCTTATGATGAATTACGTTTACGTTTTGATGGCGAAATATTAGGCATTGAACATAAACAAGAATTAGTCGACTTTCACCGTAACCAAGGCCGAAATGTTGTTCAAGGTGACGCTAGCGATACAGACTTTTGGGAAAAGTTAGAGCGCGCCCCTAACCTCGAGTTGGTATTACTCGCTATCCCAAACCACGTCGGCAATGTATTTGCAGTTGAGCAGCTTAAAAAATTGAATTATAAAGGTAAAATTAGTGCCATGGTTCAATATGAAGAAGATGCCGATATTTTAATTGCGGCAGGGGTTAATAGTGCCTATAACCTATATGAAGCAGCCGGTGCTGGTTTTGTTGACCATGTGATTTATGAGTTACTTGATGAGCCTCAAGAACAAGCTAATCGCGCGGAAAAAGTAGCAAATGCCGCCCAACAGGCCCCAACAAGTCACTCAACCACAAGTGGCCAAGTGTAGTGTTAAAAGCTGGCAAGATTTAAGTTAGCAATTGAGCATAAATAACGCCTCGAATTTTTTCGGGGCGTTTTTGTTTTTATCAGCGTATTTTCAATTTTAAAATAGTGAAAAAAATCTCAGTTACAGCAGCTATAAAGTCGTGATATAAATCAAAGTACTAACCTGAATCACTCTCTGTGGGAAATTTTTGAAATATGTCTAACCCTGCTCAACGTGCTACCAAATTATTTGTGCAAACTTTCGGCACAAAAGCGGATGATTTATACCAAGCACCAGGGCGGGTGAACATTATTGGTGAACACACGGACTACAATGAAGGGTTAGTGCTGCCTGCGGCGATTAACTTTCATACCGTGATTGCAGTCAAACACCGGGAAGATGATTTATTTCGCGCGGTAACGGATGCCTTTCCAGGACAAATTAAACAATGGCACTTTGGTCAAGAAGGCACAGTGTCATCTAATGATGATTGGGCTAACTATTTGAAGGGTGTTACCTCAGCGATGCACACCTCAGGTCTGCAAGCAAAAGGGTTAGACTTGGCCATTGTCGGCAATGTGCCATTAGGTGCGGGACTTTCTTCATCGGCAGCATTAGAAGTCGCTTTTGGCACGGCCGTTAGTTACGCCAGCCAATTACATTTATCCCCTCTAGCCATTGCTCAATTATCTCAACGGGGTGAAAGCCAATACATGTGCCATGACTGCGGCATTATGGATCAGATGATCAGCGCGTTAGCCGTTGAAGATCATGCCTTATTAATTGATTGTTTAGAGCTAGAAAGTGAAACCGTATTAATACCTGAAGCATTAAGCATTATCGTGATTGATCCAGGCATTAATCGTAAAGCCTTTATGATGCAGTTTGAGCAACGTAAAAAAGAATGTTCCATCATTACAGATTTATTAGGTTTAGATTCATTACGCGATTTATCCTCAAGCTACCTAGAGCAACGCAGAGACAATTTGTCATCTGAGCAATTTAGACGCGCTCGCCACGTTATCACTGAAAATACCCGTGCTAGCAATGTTGCCCGTGCTTTTCAGCACAATAATATCGCCCGCTTTAGCCAATTAATGGCCCAATCCCATCAGTCATTACGTGATGATTTTGAAGTAATATCACCTGAGGTCGACATATTAGTGTCAATAATAGCCGA
The DNA here is from genome assembly GCF_021513195.1 of Shewanella sp. OMA3-2. Taxonomy (NCBI): domain Bacteria; kingdom Pseudomonadati; phylum Pseudomonadota; class Gammaproteobacteria; order Alteromonadales; family Shewanellaceae; genus Shewanella; species Shewanella sp. OMA3-2. The sequence goes on from NZ_CP090974.1 coordinate 76,010, forward strand.
ACACATTGGTGAACGAGGCGGTGTGCGAATGAGTGATGGCTGTGTTATTGCGTTAATCGAGCATGAATTAACCGATGCTGTGATCAACTTAATTGAACAACAATACCCCCAAAAAACAGGCTTAGAAGCCAAAATACATTTATGTTCAGCCAGTGCTGGCGCAGGCAGGATAAGCAAATAACCCCAAAAATAGCGTAATCTAACGTTACAACATCATTATTAAAGAGGCCTCAATGGTACGTTTTAGTGTGCTTGAATCTTGGCAAGATCCCCGCGGTGGAGAAGTTGAACGTGTCCGTTTAGACAATGGCACTATCGCAGTGGAAATTTTAAGTTTAGGCGGCATTATCCGATCATTATGGGTACCGACAAAAAATGGCGAACGCCAAAACGTGGTACTAGGCTGCGACAGTGTGGCAGATTATTTGGCTCAGTCAGCCCATCTTGGGGCTATTGCTGGTCGATACGCTAATCGCATCGCCAATGGCAAAATGTCCCATAACGGTATTGAATATCAATTAAGTGTGAATCAGGCAAGCAACTGTTTACACGGCGGCGTTGAGGGCTTTAACCGTAAGCATTGGCAACTGGGCACCACAAGCGATGGCGTACGGTTAACTTTGCACAGCCCTGATGGCGATATGGGGTTTCCTGGCAACTGCAGAGTGCAATTAGATTACCGATTAGTGGGTAATAATTTGTATGTGGAAATGTTAGCCACAACAGATAAAGCCTGCCCTGTTAGCCTTACCCAGCACAGTTATTTTAATTTAGACGGCGGTCTGACCAATACCAGCCATCAAATACAAGTTGATGCCCAGCAATACCTGACCATGAATGAGGTAGGTGTACCCACCGCGATGGTGGCGACCGCAGGCAGTGATTTAGATTTAGCTCAAACCACTTCCATGTCAGTACAAACACAACGCCCTACACTTGCGACAACCAATGGGTTTGATCATTGCTATGTAATGGATAATTCTGAGGGTGAATTACAACGCTTTGGTAAGTTATCCAGTACAATCAGCGGTGCCAGTATGACTGTGTATACCAACCAACCTGGGGTACAGTTATACGGTGCTAACTTCCTAAACGGCGTAATCGCAAAAAAACAACAGGTATTAGTATCCCATCAAGCGGTGTGTATTGAACCACAGATGTTACCAGACTCGCCTAACCAACCTGATTTACCAGGTAATGCTTGGCTGATGCCAAATGAAGTTTATCACCATATTTCACGCTATGAATTTTCGGTAGAGTAAGTGCTTAGTTATCAATAAAAACAAACAAGGGGTAAGTCTTCACTTACCCCTTGTTTCATTTACATCAGTTTTGTTAACGGTCACATCTGCCAAGCAGTATTAGTTACCGGCTATTTTCATTTCACTGAGTAAAATGCCACCGGTGCGAATCGACGAGCGTAAATCACGATCCTTACCCACGCCTTGAATCCCCATAAACATGTCTTTTAAATTACCCGCTATGGTAATTTCTTCTACAGGGTACATCACCTGACCGTTCTCAACATAAAATCCTGCTGCACCGCGAGAGTAGTCACCAGTCACACCATTAACACCTTGCCCCATCACTTCAGTGACGATCAAGCCTGTGTTCATCGCTTTGATTAAGTCATCGAAGGTCTGGTCAGTATGGCTAAGCGTCCAGTTATAAATACCGCCGGCGTGACCTGTGTTGATCAAACCTAATTTACGCGCCGAGTAGCTAGTTAATAAATACGTCGCTAATGAACCATTATCAATAATTTTTCGGCTTTGAGTCGCAACACCTTCACTGTCGTAATTAGCTGAGGCTAATGCACCAACTAAGTGAGGTTGTTCTTCAATATTGAACCAATCTGGAAAAATTTGGGTGTTAATTGAATCGAGCAAGAAACTCGACTTACGATGCAAGCTGCTGCCACTAATGGCACCAATTAAATGCCCCATTAAGCCGGTAGCAATTTCAGGTGCAAATAACACCGGCATTTTAGCTGTGGCTATTTTACGTGCATCTAACCGACTGAGGGTTTTATTGGCAGCTTGTTTACCTACCGCTTCTGGACTTAATAAATCTTGATACCTACGGGCTACGGTATAGTCATAATCGCGCTGCATATTGCCATCAGACTCTTCACCAATCGCCACACAACTTAAACTGTAACGCGAACTACAATAACCATTTAAAAAGCCATGACTATTACCATACACTTTGGCACTGGTGTGCGCATTGGCTGTGGCACCATCGGAGCTTTTTATACGGCTATCGGTTGATAAGCTGGCTTCTTCTGCGCGAATCGCTAACTCAGCTAATTCTTCAGCAGTTAATGTCTGCGGATGATACAGCTGTAAATCGCGAATATCTTGTGCCATTAAGGCTTTATCAGCCAAACCACTGAATGGGTCTTCAGAGGTATATTTGGCAATATCATCGGCCGCTTTAACCGCTTGTCTAATTGCCTCTGGGCTTAAGTCTGAAGTAGAAGAGTTACCTTTACGGCCATCACGAAATACGGTAATGCCTAAAGCACCATCTTTGTTAAACTCGACGGTTTCAACTTCTTTATTACGGGTAGAAACTGACAGGCCTTGTTGTTTACTGATGGCAACTTCGGCCGCAGTAGAGCCTAATTCTTTGGCGTATTCAAGCGCAACTCTGACCGCTTGCTTTAATGCCGATAATTCACTGTCAATAGTGGCTGGAGGTGCTTGATGAGAAGTCACAAATAGTCTCTTAAATGGCCTAAATTATCGCTAGCATAGCAAATTCATTTCACGATTGATAACAACACGTTTTCCTGATCTTTTTTACAAGATACAACTGCAAAATAAATGCTATCATTAGCAGATATTTATTTGAGGTTTAAGATTATGAAAATTGTTGGTGATTCTGAGCACTTTCAGCAACCGTATGACAACGATGAAGAATACGTCAGCCGTACTGGATTTAAAAAAGAAAGTGAAGAAGCGCAGGCGTTAGGCATGCGTTTGGTGGCATTAAGTAAAACTCAGTTAGACAGAATGGGACTAGATGAGTTTTTGTACGATGCGGTGTTAAAAAGTAAAGTGATTAAGCAAAAAACAGAAGCTTATCGCCGTCATTTGCAGTATATAGGCAAATTAATGCGTAACTATGATCACGAACCTATTGCCGCTGCATTAGATAAAGTATTGAATAAAAACAACAATGAAGCTGGGCAAATACAGCTGTTTGAAAAAATGCGCGATCGCTTACTTAATAATGGCGACACTGAAATTCAAACATTGATGGATGACCATCCACAACTTGATCGTCAAAAGTTACGTCAATTTGTGCGCCAAGCTAACAAAGAGCTGACCCAAGGCACTGAGTCTAAATCAGCCAAAGAACTGTTTAAATATTTACGCAGTGAAATAACTTAGTCATTTTTGGCTGGGATGTTATCAAACAGACTGAGTAGTAAGCAGCAATATACTTTAGATTCTGAATAACAATAGTACTAGGATGTTACCCATGCGAATAATGACATTGAGTCGCTGTATTCCATTTTTTTGCTTTATCTTTACTTATCAGCGGTTGCAATGGCGCCGCTGATGATACTGAAACAGGAACAACCACTGAAGATTATGCAATTAGCTTGAGTTTTCAGGCTATAGTGGATGGAAAATGTAATGATGCTACTAGCCAGCAATCATTTTATCTCAATGAGCAATTTTGTGCGGTTGCCACCCTCAAAAATGGCAACACTGTCGCATCGGGACAACTAGTTGAGTTTGTTTTACCTTTTGGCAGCGCCTCACCTGCCTCAAAGCTAACAAACACCAATGGCCAAGCAAGTTCTATCATTAGCTCAACCGTGACCAATGCGGGTGAGTTAAGCGTACGATTTACCCCAGCCAATAGCAGTGTGGTGAGTGCCAGCCGTAACTTCGAGTTTTTAGCCTTAAGCACAACAGCCCCTACAGAGTCTGTCACTATTGCCGCCAGTATTGCCCATGCTGCGGGTACAGTTACACGCTTTAAGGTTGATCAGGCAGTACAATTACAAGCCACCTTACTAGACAGCAATAACCAAGGTATCGCAGACCAATTGGTGACCTTTGCAGCAGGCAGCGCCAGCTTAGCCCCCGCAGCGGCATTAACCAATAGTAGCGGTAAAGCTGTGGTAGCCTATACACCAAAGCACACTGAATTGGGTGCTAGCACGTTAGTCGTCAGCACCAATTACCAAGGTAAGGCTGTTACCGGCTCAAGTTTTTATGAAGTATTATCAGCAGATGAAGTCACCCCCACAGGTTTATTAAAAATGGGCCGCTGGGTATCTAATACTGAATTTTATGAAGGTGAGCTGAGTACCACACTACCCGTTGATTCTAACGGTATTTATCAAGTCAGCGCCGGTGGCACATTTGGAGTAACGGCGACTATTGTTACTGATAATAGCGACGGTACCTTTAGTCGTTTACAAACACCCACTAGCGTCACGTTTAGTTCTGACTGCTCAGCGAACAACAAAGCCAGTTTAGATTCCCCGGTAACCACTTTATCAGGCAGTGCTGGTTCGACGTTTTCTGATACCAGCTGCAGTGGCAATAGTGAACGTAGTGACCAAATTATTGCCACTGCTATGGTAGGCACCACTGCATTAACAGCAAATATTGATTTCACCTTAAGCCGCCAAACGCTAGCCAGTCTTAGTTTTATCTCAGCTGAGCCCGATCAAATTCGAATTAAAGGCGCCGGTGGTACTGGCTCAAGTGAATCATCATTAGTGACCTTTATGGTGACCAGTGCCAATGGCCAACCAACCGCGCAGCAAACGGTTAACTTTAATCTTGATACGGTTATAGGCGGCCTCAGCTTTGCAAATGGCCAGCCAACAGATAAAAGTATTACCAATGCCCAGGGCTTGGTTAGTGTGCGAGTTTTATCGGGCACTGTACCTACCCTGGTACGCGTCGTCGCTAAGGCGACCGATATTGATACCAATGAAATCATTACCAGTCAATCTGAGCAGTTAACCGTTAATACTGGATTACCGCAGCAGCTTGGCTTTAGTATTTCTCCCTCTGAATATAATCCTGAGGCGGGCAGTCAAAATGGTAAACAGGTCACTATTACTGTCTACGCATCAGACAGCTTTGGTAACCCTGCCCCCGATGACACTGTGGTTAACTTCACCGCAGAAGGCGGCCAAATACAGCCTTCATGTTTAATGCAAGGTGGCAGCTGTAATGTCACTTGGACATCTTCAAACCCACGCGTAGCAGATAACCGCATTACGATTTTGGCTTATGCTTTAGGTCATGAAACCTTCTTTGATACCGATGGCGATAATATGTTTGGTGAGGAAGATGGCGGCGCAATTGCACTAGCTTGTTTAGACATCAACAGTAATCCTGCGGCCTGTACAGGCAATGGTATGGACATTGAAACCTATCACCCAACTGGTTTTGTCGATTTAGGCGATGCCTTTAGAGATGATGATGAGACCGGGAGTTATACCCCAGGAGAAAAATTCTTTAATGCATCGGCAGGTTCAAGCTACGGTGGCCCAGACACTCAATTTAACGGCCCACAATGCCTGCGAACTGACGGTATATGTGGCACAGATCAAGCCAATAAAACCTATATCCGTAAAGCTTTTGTGCTCACCATGTCAGGTTCTACTGCGGTGATGCAATTTAACCAGGATGGCACGCCGTTAAATGCTAACTTTAGTAATATAACGCCTATCGCTGCTAATGGCCGTTCAACATTTACCATTAAACTTACCGATAATGCCAATCAAATATTACCAGCCAAGACAACCGTCAATGTCACTGCGACTGAAGGCGAGGTATTATTTAGCGGTTATACCGTGCCTAACCGCACACTTGCCGATGGTACTCACACTTCATTCATATTAAAACATGCCGGCGTAACAGGTGTAAGCATAGTCACAGTGACGGCCACAACGCCTAGCGGTATTGAAACAAAAGTCAGCTTTAATGTGACTTTGCTGTAGTCCGCATTGTTCAATCAGACAACGGTTTTCTTAGCAAAATCAGTTGTTGAACTGATGATTTAAAACACTATTTTGCCACGATTACACAACATAAAGCCCACTTAAGTGGGCTTTTTTCTTGGCTTTTAGTGACAACACGATACAATACCCGCAACAGGGCTAGTTATTTCGAGTTAAATGATTAACTCACTCAAAGGAATTGAAATGTATAAAATTCTACTTATTACCATTTTCAGCAGCTTACTATTAAGCGCATGTAGCAATACCCCACCACCGCCAATTGTGGCACAAAATAAAACGGTCGTTATTGAAGGCCAGACTATCGTGTTAGGTGGTCAGTATGACCAGCAAAAAAATAAGCTTCAGCTGATGATTAACGGCGAAGTGTTAATGCAAGGTAAATTCCCACCTTACACACCAACTCAGAACTTAAAAGCAACTTATAAAGATATGTCTTTTGCTGGTGAATGTTATTTTGGTTCAGTACTGGGTGATCAAGGCGGATCGTTTGGTATTGTTGCAGGTCTAGTTCAAGCGGCTAAATCTAGCACTGCTGATAAATGTGAAATGTTCATCAACAATGAGCCTGTTGACGTTCTATTCTTCTAGCCAATACGGCTTAAATTAATCGACATGGCCCTGTTAATTAATTTTGCTTAGTTCATTTTGTCTATTTCGAATCCCAATCAAGGCGAATCCGCTAAACACCACAAACATCAACCACATTTGTAGCCATTGTGGCATTATTGCCGACCAGTCAGCCCCCATTTGATTCAATTTAAGCATGCTATTGATAGCCGGAATAGCCGGAATAACCTGTGACACCCACACGAGTGGCTCGGGAATTAATGCTATTGGCCACACAAAACCGGCAACAAACAGAATTGGCATCGATGACAGTAAAAAGATTTGCGTAGGCAAGTCTCGCCAGGTAAACAAACAACTCAGTGCAATACCTGCTGCGCTAGTGGCCAATAAAAATGGCAGCATCATTAGCGCTGTTTCAGCCAGAGAGCCGAGTAAACTGACCTGATAAGCATAAAAACAATAACCAATATAAAAGCTGCTAAACACACTATAAAGACTGACAAACATCGCCATTCTCGCGCTGAATATCGCCATAGGCGAAACTTGCTGCCAGTAGCCTTTATTACGCCATTGCCCCGCCCCTAAAATAGCAGTGCCAATGAGTAATGTTTGATGCAAAATTAATAAAAACAACCCCGGCACGACATAGGGCGTATAACCCAAACTGGGATTAAAAACAGGCACAGCATTAATATTAACCGAGTTAATGCTTTGTTCGGCAAGTGCAGGATTTTCGCCACGGGCTAATAAACCAATCAATTGCACTTGCTTGCCAGCATCCATACCCGCCGCAACTAAGCCTTCAGCAACGGCTGAGTAAATTAAAAAGTAACTGGCATCACCGCCATAACTTAAGGTAACGCCTTTACCTAATAATAAATTGCGTCTAAAGCCATCGGGAATAACTAATAGGCCGTGGGCATGTCCCTGCTGAATCAGCTGCTTCGCTTCATCAATACTATTAGCATGGGCAACAATATCAATTTTAGCACTGGCATCAGCATGACGGGTTAACATGCGACTCAGTGAAGAGTTGTCATGATCCACCACCACAATGGTTTGCTCTGTAGGGACTTGATGCAAATAAGGCAGCGGATACAGCACAGAGTAAAATACCACGCCACCAAATAGGGTCACCACAATGGCTTTATCGGCTAATAATGCTCGCCATTCGGCAAAATAAAGCGCCCAAAATGTCATATGACCTCCTGCTGCGAAGATGCTCTGTCATTCAAATTGCCTGCATCAAGTGAGTCATCTACCGCTTTAGGGGCAAGATGCCATAAACCCATGATTAACGGAATAACCAAAATAAACATCCAGTAGGAAGATAATTGCTGCAGAACTAACATGCTGTCTGCGCCGTAGCTCACTACGCTAACATGGGAATCAATATAATGGCTCGACGGCATTAACAAACGCCAGTATTGAGCCAGCTGTGGCATTTCATTGACCGGAAAGGTTATGCCCATAAAAGCAAATGCCGGAGCAAACAGTGCAGTGCAAAAACTGACACAACGCGCCGAATCCTTCATTAGCAAGAAAATTAATGTCACTAGCAACCATAACGCGATAATCATTACGGCCTGGGCGATAATAAGTACTCCTAATGAGCCCGCATAAGGTAACTGTAAATATTGGTACAATAACAACAAAATAAAACTACTGTGCAATAACATAATAGGTAAAAACACGGCGCACTTAGCCAATACTTTTATCCATAAATCCTGCGGTAATATCACTTGGTTATTAATGGTCATTAACTCTCGATTTAGCGTATTAGAAAACACCATCATCGCCAATAATTGCCATAACGCGATTAACACTGGCGGCACGAGAAAACCAACATAGTTATTATTGCGGTTGAACAAAGCTGTGGTTTGACTTGATACAGGCGATAGACTGACGGCTATGCTGGCATGATTAACGCCGCTCATTAATAGCTTTTGTTCAGCACTTTTTAATAGTCCAGCGCCTAAACTCATTTGTATTTGGCTAGATAATAGTTTGCCCACCAGCAAATATTGGCTGTTATAACGAATATCGATTGTGGGAGATTTTGATGTTAGTAATTGGTATTTAAACTGCGACGGAATAATCACAATGGCGTATACCTTAGCTTCGCGCATGTCATTCACCGCTTGATCTAACTGCCCATATGACTCTAGCTTCATTACTGAATTAGCTGCCATTTGGCGGGTGAGCATTCTGGAAATTTGGCTATTATCTTGATCAACAATCGCAACCGGTAATTGCCTTGGTAATCCGGCGCTGAATAACCACCACAAGCACAATACACTCACTATAGGAATGTAGCTTACTAGCGCTAACTGCCAGGGCGATTGCCACAGTGCTCGCCACTCTCGCTTAATAAAAGCCATCATGGTTAGCCTGTTTACTCAGCGTCGTATTGATACAATACCGACATACCGACACGAAGATCGGCTATTGGCGTTACTGGGGTTAATTCAACCTCAAAGGTTCGCATATCAAAGTCATGGCCACTTTCTGTTGAACGCCAAGTGGCAAAATGCCCCATAACGCTGACATGATCGACAGTAAAGTCATAGGTTTGCTGTAAAGCAGGCAGAGTCAGCTTGACCTGTTGTCCTTGTTTAAAATCGACTAATTGATCTTCTCTGACCTGCAGAATTGCCCAGGCATCTTGCATATCAATTAAGCTCACAACAGGAAAACCACTTGGGGCTAACTCACCCGGTTGCAATAACACTTCGCTGACCTCGGCATTTTTTGGCGAACGCATTTGGCTGTCGGCCATAATGGCGTTGACCTCACGTACCGCACCTTCGGCCATACGCGCATTACCCGCTGCAGCGGCCTTGGTTTCTACCCGCGCGCCCTCTTGTGCCATTTGAAACATAGCTTGGGCAGCTTGCTGAGTATATTTTGCCGCTTGCCATTGTGTATAAGCTTCATCACGTTTTTGCCTAGCGACTACGCCTTCAGTGAATAGATTCTCTATCCTTTGATAAGTCGCGTACATCAATTCAGTCGCAGCTTTGGCTTTGCGCCATTGCTCTTCTGCTGCGGTAATTTCTTGTTGTCTAGCACCATTTTGCGCTTCAGTTTGCATCGCTTTCGCCGCATCTCTACCGCCCTCAGCCTGCATTAATTTTGCATCCAGCTCAGGGCTGCTAATGGCAAATAACAAATCACCTTGGGTGACTTTATCACCGCGGCGAACCATGACTTGCTCTACCCGCCCAGGCACTTTAGACGACACATTATATTCACGCGCTTCAATTTGCCCCTGTAGTGTTTGCGGTTTAGGCGTATAAGCCAGCCAAAGGCCATAGGCTAAAAATGCCCCAAGAAAACATAACGCGATGACCGCTAAAAACTTATTTACTCGCATTATTTTTGCTCCTGTAAAGTAACAACCTGACTGGTTCGTGCAATAAACTCATCTAACTGACCACTAATCGCCATCAACTTGGCGTAAGTTTGTAAGTAGCGATATTTAGCGCCTAATTGCTGGGTTTTAACAGCGGCTAATTTAAGTTCGGCATCGACCCTGTCAATAGATGTCGATAGCCCTTGGTTAAAGGCCAGTTCACGTAAACGTAGATTTTCTTCGGCGAGTGCCAATGAGGTGTCTAATGCATCGATTTCCTCAATCGCTTGCATCATTTGACGATACTGCTGTTCAACTAGTAAACTTAAATCAAGTTGGGTTTGTGCCTTAGTGTGCCTAGCTTGTAATAAGGCACTTTTGGCAGCTTGTACCTTGCCACTGTGGCCGTCACGGCTTAATAGTGGCACCTTTATGCCAACACCTACCATCCAGTCAGGTTCCACCTGCGAAAATAAGCTGTCATCTTCATATAAGGTGTAATTGCCGTAGAGAAATACCGTTGGGTAATAACTGCCTTTCTCTAAATCCACTAGACCATTTGCTTGCACTTCTTTAGCCTCCAGCAACTTTAGCGCCGGATGAGTCGATAAAGTTAATTGGCTAATGCGGGATAATGCCGGCTGAGTGTTAAGGGTAAACAAAGCCGATGTCGGTGATACTTGGCGCTGGTGCATCATGCTGGCTAAGGCTATTTCGGTCATTTCATATTGACGCTTAGCACGGGTCCAATTAACTTTAGCATTCTCTAATGCAACCTGGGCATTTAAGCGTTCAACTTTAGCTATTTGGCCTTGTTGCTCTAATTTTCTTGCATGCTCTGCATGCATAGTGAGGGATTCAACTAACTGATACTGGGTATCAGCCAACGCTTGTGTCACTGCAACCGCGTAATAACGATCAACTAACTGGGTGAATAAATCACGCTGACTTAATGCTAGTTGCTGTTGCTCTTCTACAACTTGGGCGGCTTGAATACCTTGCGCTGCGGTAATTCGACCACCGGTATAAATTGGCCACATTGCTTGTAAACTTGAGCGAAACACATCTTGTTCAGTAAAAGGAGTCACAAACGATGACGCTGGCATAGTAGCTAATATACCGCCGATAGCGGGCGGCAATTGCGCTGGATCAAGGCCTGCTATTGGATTTAAGTCCATTAAATCTAGCTCAATTGGCTTTTCTAAATGAGTATAAGAGCCAGCAATATCGACAGCAGGATAGTTTAATGATTTACCCGCATCTTGCTTCGCTTGGGCGCGATTAACTTGCTGTTGTTTGGCTTGTAGAGTATCGCTAACGGTTAATAAGTTTTGCCACGCCTGCTTAAAGCTCATGGTTGGCGAAGCTTGCGTGGATAAAGCTTGTGTGGGCAAAGCTTGAGTTTGAGTAATATTGCTATCAGTCGCTTCGTGAGTATGGGGAGTATTTTTTGGCAGTGAGATTTGTGCCGCATTAACATAGTTTATGCTGGCCGCCAGTAACATAATTATCGCCATGATGGCACTGAACAAACGGGTCTGTGTTGAAGTCGCGCAAACTTGCTGTGAGCTAATCTTTAATTTCATGTCGTTCATCACCATGTAGAGTTTTTACTCTATGAATATAAATGAATTATAACTGACTCTTTGGTTACTGCCACTCTCTTATGGCTATTGATGTTAAATCTGTGCTGTTAACGGCTTTGAGGCGTGGTTTATGTTTAAGTCTTACACCTGAATGTAACGCTAAGCTTAAGTGCTAACGGCTAAGCTTAAGTGTTCAGGTTAAGCCAGAATGGTAACAATTAAGCTTGCTGCAATGAAAATGTCCCACCTCAACATCATAATGTTTGCGGAGGGACATAAGTACTGGCTAATAAAGATTAACTAAGCGGTACCACCAACGGTGAGTTTATCTAACTTTAATGTCGGCTGACCTACGCCCACAGGCACGCTTTGGCCGTCTTTACCACACACGCCAACACCTTTATCTAACGCAAGATCATTACCCACCATAGATATCTGGCTCATGGCTTCAGGACCATTACCAATTAAGGTGGCACCTTTAATTGCTTTGGTCACTTCACCATTTTCAATTAAATAGGCTTCAGAAGCCGAGAACACAAATTTACCAGAGGTAATATCCACCTGACCGCCGCCAAAGTTAGGCGCATAAATGCCTTTTTTAACTGATTTGATGATGTCTGCTGGATTAGATTGACCCGCTTCCATATAGGTATTGGTCATACGCGGCATAGGCAAGTGTGCATAGGATTCACGTCGACCGTTGCCGGTAGACTTTTCACCCATTAATCGAGCATTCAGCTTGTCTTGCATATAGCCTTTTAAGATACCATTTTCAATCAAGGTGGTTTTTTGCGTTGGCACACCTTCATCATCAATACTTAATGAACCACGACGATTTTTTATGGTGCCATCATCAACAACGGTCACTAAACTTGATGCAACTGACTGACCTATTTTGCCACTAAAAGCACTGCTGCCTTTACGGTTAAAGTCACCCTCTAAACCGTGGCCTATTGCTTCATGTAGCAATACTCCAGGCCAACCATTGCCAAGTACCACGGTCATTTCACCTGCGGGGGCATCAACGGCATTAATATTCACCTGTGCCTGGCGTACCGCTTCACGGGCGAATTCAAAGCTGTGTGGCAACCCAGCATCGTCTGTGGTTAAAAATACGCTGTAATCGTGTCGACCACCGCCGCCGGCACTGCCGCGCTCACGTTTGCCGTTTTCTTCTAAAATAACACTGCAGTTAAAACGCACTAATGGACGCACATCAGCCGCTAAAGTGCCATCACTGGCTGCAACTAAAATTTCTTCATGCACCCCAGATAAACTGACTACGGCTTGAATAACTCGGCTATCTAAGCTACGAATATATGCATCCGCTTGCTTTAATAATTCAATTTTTTTAACTTCATCCATCGCTGCGATAGGGTCTGCACTATCGTACAGTTGAATGGTTTTAGTGCGACTAAAGGCTTTGACTTTATGCTGTTCACCGGCAATCGCAATGCCGCGGGCTGCTCTTGCCGCCGCATCTAACGCAGCCAGGCTAATTTCATCAGCATAGGCAAAACCAGTTTTTTCACCGGTAATGGCACGCACACCTACGCCGCGCTCGATATGAAAACTGCCTTCTTTAATAATGCCATCTTCTAGTACCCATGACTCATGGCGACTGCCTTGAAAATACAGATCAGAGAAGTCAATTTGATGTTGGTGAATAATGGCTAAATAATCTTGCAGGCCATCTATTGTCAGTTCACCTTGAAATAAGCTTTGCTCAACTTGCGATAAAAAAGGCATTCATATTCTCTTTATTCAATCTAATCAACCCGCAGCTTCTATTTAGCCAGCGCGGGAGCAATAAAACGATTATGCCCTAACACAGGCATTTGTTGGCGAATTTCTGTTATTTGTTTTAAATCTATCTCGGCTTGCACCCAACCTAAACCTTCTGGCAGTTCGGCAATGATTTTACCCCAAGGGTCAACAATCATGCTGTGGCCCCAGGTTTCACGGCTACCTTGGTTATGTTGGCCCCACTGCCCTGCACCCAGCAGATAACATTGAGTTTCTATCGCCCTAGCCTGTAACAATACTTGCCAATGCGCCTCTCCAGTCACTTTAGTAAAGGCTGAAGGTAATGCAATGATATCGGCTCCAGCTAAGCGCAGCGCGCGAAACACATCGGCAAAACGAATATCATAACAAATGGCTAAGCCAACTTTACCAAAGGGAGTGTCGACAACCGTTATACGAGATCCCGGATGAAAGGTATCACTTTCGCGGTAAGTCTTAGTACCATCGGCAACATCTACATCAAATAAATGCAGCTTATCGTATGATCCTAGAGTCTCACCACTGTCACTGAACAAGTAACTGCGACTATAAACTCTATGATCATCTGCGCGCATTGGAATGGTTCCGGCGACCATATAAACCTGATGCTTTTTAGCTAAATCGGCTAATGCTTGCTTAAGCTCTCCGTTGTCATCAGTGCCCGCATATTGTAATTGTTGCGACTCATGACCGCCAAACAACAAACTGCATTCAGGTAACACTACCAGCTGCGGTTGTGAAGGCTGTCGAGGTAATAAATTAAGCTGCGCGTTGATAAAAGCCAGATTGGCTTGAACGTCTCGACTGCTTTGACACTGTAACAAACTGATTTGCATAACTGTCCCTTTTCAAATATCGCAGATTACTGACATTAACACCAGGGGCGGTTAATGATTTATCGCCGGTATCGCTTTCTAATTTAGTGTCAGCGTCTTTGGTGGCTGGCGCTTGAGGCACGGTAATATTCGCTTTATCCGTTGATGACGGTTTCTGTGCCGCTTTATCATTGGGAGCAGCATCTTTAGCACTCGGAAAAATACCCTTTTCACGTAATATCGATTCTGGAATAACAATCTCTTTGCTTTTGCGCTCTAGCTCTTGTAACTCAGGGTTATCCATAGTGCCGTTTAAGCGAAATCGAATTTCAGAAATAATCTCAATGACAGGCTCTAATACTTTGGTCAGGGCGAAAGCGCCAATCCCTAATGTCCATGCACTGGTACTTAAAAATACCACGGTTGGTACACTGGATGCCAACTGAGGCATAAAGCGGATGTCGTAATTTAGACTTTGAGTGGTTAAGTCTGTGTAGCCGCGCACTTTCATGTTACCTGCCACAGCATCCATTTCAGTGTCGGTGGTTTGAACCACGCCATCTTTAATGTCTAAATTACCGGTAAAACTATTAAAATATAAACCTGAGCCAAACACATCTGAGAAATCAAATGACAGTTTGCGTAAAATAGAATCTAGGCTGAACAATGAAAATATTCTCGCTCCTTTGTCACTTATTTCAGATAAATGCCCTTTACCCATATCAAATTTAATCTTGCCATTTAGGGTTTCAAGCGAAAAGTTATAAGGTGCACCTTGCCATGAAAAATCACCCACCAATCCTAAAGGTGCATCTTGTAAACCCGGATTAATGCCTAACATAGTCGATAAATCATCAAATTTATCGGCATTTAATTTAACATCAAATTGGGTCATAGTGCCTATGCTATTTTTTGTCCACGCGCCTTTCGCCTGTAAACTAACATTAGACACAGGATGCGTTAATGACACAGTTTGAAAGCGATAGCCTTGATCATAAGGGTTGGCTTGCATTTGCAGATGACCTAATTGCATATCAAACACTTTAAAGTCGTCAACATCAACAGCCAGCGGTGGCAAACTATCAAGTAAAGTGTCGGGGCTATATTGTGCATCTTGGCTGTCTTTTACTGCGGGTGATAAATGCAGTTTATCTGCTACAATTTTCAGCCCTTGCTCACGCCAGTTTTTATAAAAATCGACTCGGCCATCAAACTGGGTAGAGGTGACATTAAATCGCCATACTTCATCTACCGGATTGGCTATCACTTTTAGCTGTTCAAAATTTTGTGCCAACAAATTGAACTGACTAATACTGGCATTAATTTGTTTCAAAGTGGGAAAAGTAGACGGTGATACTACCAATGGGCGACTTGGGTTTAAATTTGGGGCAGAACTCGCATTAGCATTAGCGTTTACTGCAGCATCGGCGTCAGATGCAGTAAACCCGCTAATAATTGGCAACCACTCGCTAAAATTGGCTTGCTTAATGTCAATATGAATTGTGCCATCTTGCTGGCTCAATTTGTCACCAAACTTAAAGTTTCGGCCTAACATTAAGTCATAAAACGGCAATGCGCTACCGTCTTTATTACCTAAGCCCCCCCAAAACTCCGCTTGGTTACCCAGCTTAACATTCACGGTAATTTGTTTGTTATCACCCGCTATGTTCGTCGACAGTTTTTGCGGCTGTTCAACTGTTTTAGCAAAGGGAGCGGGTAACGAAAAACTGACCCCTTGAAGGTCTGTTTCTGCTTGGGCTCGCAAACTATAACCTTGATCACCAAACATCATCCTTAACTGGCCAGCCCAATCAAAATCACCTTGGTAATAGTCACTCAGTGGATGATTAAAAGATGCAGGTAAAGAGGCAATATCCACATGCCCGCTAAAGTCGACGTCTAACGCTAACTGACGGCCTTTTTCTTTAGTGGCAAAGCTAAATTGCAGCGGCTGACCAAACAGCTTAGCTTGTAAGTTTTTTCCTGTGACTAAGTTATTTTCAAAACTTAAATCACCGTTAACTTGGGTTAAGTTAACGCCAGGGTGGCTAATAAACACCGGATTATTATCGAAATAAACAGCGCCTTTAATTAACGGTTTTTCACCTTTAAATAACGGGATCGACAAATCCAACAAAGTATTAAGATCTTGCTTTACTTGTACGACCGCAAGAGTGGAACCTACACTGGATTTTAGGGGTGAGGCATTAATAACTTGCACTGCCGCTTGTGCGTCCATCAGTAAATCAGCTTCGACCCGCAACAAAGACTTAGCGCCGAGTTCAGGGATCCACACTTTAGCGCCATCAACAGCGACTTGACCTAATTGACCTGAGTTAATCGTGAGGTCCATTAGCTTATTTTCAAAAAAAGCATTTAAATCTAATTGCTTTACCGCAGGCCAATCGGGCTGAAACTTAAACTCTGCTTGGTTAATATTGAATTCAGCTTGAAATACCCCGTCAAAATCCACATAGGGATACCGATTAAACGCGCCTCGCCACAGCACATTCGCCTGTTCAATATGCCCTGCCTGTAACCCACTTTTCAAATACTCGACCAGATTGGGTGACATCGCCATTAAAGGAAAGTAATAACTGGCTTTAGTCACATCGGTAATATCAAGATTAGCCGCTAATGCCATATAAGGATTATCGGCAAAATGAAGGTTAAGCGCTGCCTGTAAACGAATATCATCATTATAAAATGTAATATTGGGTGCAGTTAAGCGCATATCACTTAAGTTAAAACTAACCGATAACGCCTGACCTGTTAACTGTAAAGGCTGATTAAAACCACCTGCGAAATCAATTTTGTAGTCTTGCTCGGGCAACTCAGCCTTGAGGGTATTATTTGCCCAAGACAAATGTAAATCAATAGGACTTAACCCTGGCACCTGCTCAAACGGTTGCCATGCTAGCTGACTTAGGCTGGCTGATGCCACCCAAGGTTTATCTTTGGCTTTATAAAGCTTAATAGGGCCTATATCGCCCTGCACATTAGTATCACGCCACAGCAACACATCGTCATGGCCTACGCTGGGGATCAACGGTAGTAACGGGGCAAGATTATTTAAGTTAATTTTATTCAGTTGACCAAATAATTGCGCATTGTGATACGCCAGCGATAAGCTCAACTCAGGCCAAGTTTGTTGATTTGACTCTATCACTAACTGATGACTTTGAACCTGCCATCCTTGAGGGGTATTTAGCCAGGTGAGTAAACCGTCTTTAATATCAAAGCGTTGTGTACTGGGGGCTGCAACTGCATTCTGCGTTATATCAGACGCTTTATCAGGTTGTGTATTCGATGCTACATCGATACTGATGCCTGAGGATACTGGAGTGTTAGGGCGTTTATCATCCCACTCTAGCCAACTTGGTTTAAATATTAGCTGGCCATCTTGAATATTACGCTGGGCAAAACTGAACCAAGCTTCAAAATTAACTACGCCCTGAAAACTGATATTATCTAAATCGCTTGATGGATTGATATGTCTTGATGCCCACTCTCCGATATCGAGTGCGGCGGCGGCAATATAAATATCACCCTTTATCGATTCTGGCTTATAGCCATTACCTTGTAATGCAATTTGTAATGATAGCGACTCTTTATCAGATGCTTGATCATCAACAAATAAACTCCCTTCGCCCCAGTGCTCGTCGCCTTGATTAAGCCAAACGAGGTTTTCAATAAAAATAGGCCGAAATTGATGTAAAGAACTGTTCAGTTGTACCGAAACATCATTAACAGAAAAGTGACCTAATTGTTCGAGTAAAAAAGCATACAACCAATCCATATTGGTTACAGGTGTGGATGAGGTGGCTTGATTGGATAAATTATCGACATCGATTGCGATACGGACTTTATCAAAGCTAACTGTTTCTATTTGTGGCGCTAATGTCAGTAATGATTGCCAAAAATCGAGTTTGATATTGACCTGTTCACTGACTAAGGTCATCGGCAGATTAGCTTGCGGTGGTAACACCAAATTAGTGACAGTTAACGCTGGACCATAGGCTTGCCATTTTGCTGACAATTCCTCCATCTGTAGCGTTACACCATAGTTTTTTTCCACGTAAACCAGTATTTCTTGGCGCACCTCTGGAATATGGGGCAATAAGCCACGGATAAGACTGACACCCAGCGCAAAAAGTACTAACAAAATGGCTAATACTTGTAAGCTGGTGCGTCCAATCGTTGTTAAACGTGCTAACCACACTACATCATCACCACATCATATTTATTCTGGGTGTACAAAGGTTCATTTTGCAGGCGAATACGTTTACCGATATACACTTCAAGCTCAGCTAATAAATGACTTTCATCACCACTGAAGCTCATATATACCGCTGGTGAACAATACAATAAAAACTCATCTGCCTTGTATGCTCGATTGAGACGAATGATTTCTCTGAAAATTTCATAGGAGACGGTTTCTACGGTTTTCATTGACCCTGTGCCTAAACACGCAGGGCACTCCCCACACACCACATGCTCTAAGCTCTCGCGGGTGCGTTTACGGGTCATTTCCACCAGGCCAAGCCCTGAAAAACCACTGACACTGGTTTTTACTCTGTCTAACGCGAGTGCGGCATTTAAACTTTCTAATACCCGAGCTTGGTGATCACTACTCAGCATATCAATAAAATCGATAATGATAATGCCGCCTAAGTTCCGTAACCTGAGCTGCTTAGCGATAGCTTGAGTGGCTTCAAGATTAGTATTGAAGATAGTTTCTTCAAGATTGCGATGCCCAACAAATGCACCGGTATTAATGTCGACGGTTGTCATGGCTTCAGTTTGATCGATAATCAAATACCCGCCGGATTTAAGCTCAACCTTACGCCCTAAAGCCCGCTGAATTTCATTTTCAACATCGTACAGTTCAAAAATAGGCGCTGGACCTTCATAAAGCTCAATTTTTTGCGCAATTTCAGGCATAAACTCCTGTGCGAATTGCTGTAGCTCCGCAAAAGTGCGTCTAGAATCGACTTTAATATTGTCAAGATCCGTGCCGACAAAGTCACGAATAATGCGCACTGGCAAGGCTAAGTCTTGATACAGTAAACACGCACCTTTGCGCTTACGGCGCTCACTGACTTTGGCCCACACTCGACGTAAAAAAGCCGCATCTTGCGCCAGTTCGTCTTCACCTATATTTTCAGCCGCGGTGCGAATAATAAAACCGCCATCTTCATCGACATAGGGTAAGGTAATATTCTTCAGGCGGGCGCGTTCCTCCTCAAGCTCAATCCGTTGTGATACACCCACATGGCTTGAACCTGGCATAAAGACTAAATAACGTGACGGTAAGGTGATGTCTGTGGTTAACCGAGCCCCTTTGGTGCCAAGTGGATCTTTAACCACTTGCACCATAATATCTTGACCCTGGCGGACAAGTTCAGCGATATCACGCACGACAAAGTTGCCTTTTTCAACATCGGCAACACATTCGGTGTGTGGCACTATGTCTGAGGCATGTAAAAAAGCGGCTTTATCTAAGCCAATATCCACAAAAGCGGCTTGCATGCCGGGTAACACTCGGCTGATTTTACCTTTATAGATATTACCGACCAAACCTCGCTTCATGCGGCGTTCAATATGCACTTCTTGTAACACACCATGTTCAATTAAGGCTACGCGCGCCTCTGTTGGTGTGACATTTATCAGTAATTCCGATCCTTTCTTACGCTGTGCTTTGATATTCATAAGCCACCAGTATTCAGGTCACATGCTTGCTCTTGTTCAATTTAATGATGAATAAGAGATCCCATGAAAATTTAAAATAATTTGTGTGTTATCGCTGTGCGAATCATTACGCTAATAGCTAGATTAACGCTTGAGCCATTAGCTGCATTAATTGTCGTGTTTCCACTAACGGCAAGCCAACAACAGCAGAATAACTGCCTTTAATTGACTCGACAAAACAGCCTCCAAGTGCTTGAATGCCGTAAGCTCCGGCTTTATCCATTGGCTCTTGAGTGGCGATATAAGCATCAATTTCTGCATCGGTAATATGGCAAAAAGTCACATCGGTAACACAAAGTCGACTATACGCATGTGTACCATCGGTCATTGCTACACCTGTCATCACTTGATGGGTATGACCTGAAAGTTGTCGTAAAATATGTTTAGCATCAGCTGCATTTTGCGGTTTACCTAAAATCTTTCCCTCAAGTACCACAGACGTATCAGATCCTAACACCTTGGCATCGGTTAACGTTGGCACTAATAGTAAACCTGCTTGCGCTTTTTCTAGCGCAAGACGAACCACATAATCTGCAGCAGGCTCGTTCGCTAGTGGGGTTTCATCAATATCAGGAGACACTTGCTCAAAGGAAAAGTCCGCAATTGAAAATCCGGCCTGGGCAAACAATTGTTTTCGTCTAGGTGAAGTAGAAGCTAAAACCCAAGTCATTTGAATTATACTCTCTTTAAAATCAGGCTCTAATGAACAGCTACAGTATCAAAAAATCAATTACGTTAACATGAACCAACTAGTGTACTTTATACCTACGGCGAACATTTCTGAGTATCCAAAATACCCACCACCAAATTAGTACGCTTGAAAATGCGGGTAAAAACATATCTGTTTTGAAAGGAGTTTTGCCAACAAGCACATACTCAGCCCAATAAACCACAAAATGATAGATGCAAATAAAGACCGCTATAAGCAGTGTTTGTTGCCAGCGGGGAAAATTACGTAAGCGTTGAAAATGTAGCACGACCACATAAGTTACAAGTGCGAACGCTAACCCCCGAATCCCTAAAGTTGCACCAAGTAATACATCTAGTAATACCCCTAATACCCAGGCAGTCAAAATACTATAACGATACGGCAATGCCATTGCCCAATATATCATGACCATCAACAGCCAATCGGGACGCCATGCAGCAACTACATGTGGCAATGGCATAATTTGGAACATCATGCCAATGAATAAAGTAATCCAAACGACCACACGGCCATTGGGTATGTGAGCACTCATTGTCTCACCTCTGTGGTTGACTGTGCCTGAGTTGATTGCACAGGAGTAGATTGTGTTTGAGTTTGTTGTGCTTGATTAGGCTGCACTTCGCTTGAAGGTATATGCTGCGTCCCGTTAACGGAAGCTGGATCGACAGCCCCTGAATCAATCGCCGCATCGACACCATCATTAATACTATCAGGCTGTAAAATAGGCCAAAAAGGTTTATCATCAACTTCACCAGGCCAGATTAATAACACATAACGGATACGATCCAAAGCCGCTAACGGTTGAGCAGTTATGACTGAATAACTCTGGCCATCATCCCGTGACACTGCCGTCACTCTGGCAACAGGGTAGCCTTCAGGAAAACGGTTACCGAGCCCAGAAGTCACCAATAAATCACCTGCAATAATATTGGTACTTTTTGCCACATGGCGTAATTCAATTTCATCAATGTCACCAGTACCATTGGCAATAGCACGTACATCATTACGAGTTACACGCACTGGGATACCATGGCTAGTATCTGAAACTAATAGCACCCGACTGGTTAACTCACTAACCTCGATGACCTGACCAACAACCCCTTTTGCATCAACGACAGGCTGCCCGACAAAAACACCGGTTCGTTGACCATGATTAAGTACCACCAACTGACGAAATGGGTCGCTAGCAACTTCCATCACTTCTGCAACCACTTTGCGTGAGTCCATATGTACTGGCGATCCTAAAAGTGCTCTTAAACGAACATTTTCTTGGCGTAAATGTTCAAAACGTTGTAAACGCTCTGACATCAATAATTGTTGATCCATTAAAATTTTATTTTGTACCGCCAGCATATTGCGGGTAGCAAGAGCCTCTGCAGACCAATCAAGCATCATGCCGGGGACATTGGCTAAATATTGTAATGGACTTAATAAAGAGGAAAGGGATTGGCGCACAGGCTCAAGGCGATCGTTGCCTACAAATAATACCACCGACAAAATAATGGCCAGTGTCAGACGAAATTGATGGGAAATACCACGAACAAAAATTGGTTTCATAAAAAATTAGGCGGCAAAGCCAAATAGTCCTTCTTGCCAATGGCCAAAAGCTAATACACTTCGCCGCTTAATGAGGGATGATTAGCTCTCTTCAGAGAACAAATCGCCACCATGCATATCGATCATTTCTAACGCTTTACCACCGCCACGTGCAACACACGTTAGTGGATCATCAGCTACCATGACTGGAATACCGGTTTCTTGCATTAATAAGCGATCTAAATCACGAAGTAACGCGCCACCACCTGTTAATACCATACCGCGCTCGGAAATATCTGACGCTAATTCTGGTGGTGATTGCTCAAGGGCTACCATAACCGCACTGACAATACCCGATAATGGCTCTTGCAATGCTTCTAAAATCTCGTTGCTGTTCAACGTAAAGCTTCTTGGTACGCCTTCAGCCAAGTTGCGACCGCGCACTTCGATTTCAAGCACTTCATCACCTGGGTAGGCAGTACCAATAGAGTGCTTAATACGTTCAGCGGTAGCTTCACCAATTAAAGAGCCATAATTACGACGAACATAATTAATGATGGCATCATCAAATTTATCGCCGCCAATGCGTACCGATGATGAATACACCACACCGTTTAATGAAATGATCGCCACTTCAGTAGTACCACCGCCGATATCGACAACCATAGAGCCGGTTGCTTCTGATACGGGTAAGCCTGCACCAATTGCGGCAGCCATAGGCTCTTCAATTAAATAAACCTCGCGAGCACCTGCGCCCATCGCCGATTCACGTATTGCACGACGCTCAACTTGCGTTGCCCCTACAGGTACACAAACGAGTACCCGTGGGCTTGGACGAAAAAAGCTGTTGTTATGCACCTGTTTAATAAAGTGCTGTAACATTTTTTCTGTTACATAAAAATCTGCGATTACGCCATCTTTCATTGGACGAATAGCTTGAATATTGCCAGGTGTTCGGCCAAGCATTTGTTTTGCTTCAGTTCCGACTGCTGCCACTGATTTGGGCCCGTTACCATTTCGTTCACCACGAATAGCAACTACGGAGGGTTCGTTTAGCACGATACCTTCATCGCGAACATAAATAAGAGTGTTTGCCGTACCTAAATCGATCGATAGGTCGTTAGAAAAAATGCCGCGCAGCTTTTTGAACATGTATCAGGCCTGTATTCTGTGAAGTCAGAAGAAAGAAAAATCAGCTAACTTTATCAATCACACCCACAATCCACAAGACCGAGAGGGTTAACAATTGCTAATCTGACTATATTTTTTTAAAAAGAGCCCTTAAATAGGCTAAATGGTCCAGTGAAAACAGTAAATCGACACATTAAGCGTCTTTATTGACTAATCTCTTCCCAGTAAATAATTCTATCATGGCCTCGATAACGACCAAAAAAGGCACTTGCTTGGGGGTTAACCAATAAATTGACCGAACTCGTGTCGTAATTCCAATACCATTGTAGCCAACTATCAACTTGCACTGGCGAGTTCACTTGACCACGATAATTATTTGTCCCAGTATTTTGCCAGAACAAGGTCATCTTCCCTACAGAAATATTGCTACTATTATTAGTTCTTGCCACCGTTTGCCCTGCAACCTTAGTTGGAGTGTAAATTTCTGTCCCTGGTAAACTGCCATTAATCACGGTACAACTATCGCCAACATTAACAACCCACTGACTCCCGTTCCAATATTGTGCGTAAGTTGGCATGCGTAATATTTCATTTTCGGGGCCATAGGTATTATCCATAATCACCCTGCCATGGCGTAAATCCTGCGTAGTAATACGTTTGGCACTGCAAGTATTGGACGGGGTTGTGCAGTTTCCTGCCGTATCAGCACGCATGTCAGGATCAGCAACAAACGCGATATTAGTGTCATTATCAAATACCTTCACGCCAATATCTAAAGCACTAAATGGGCCGTCGGCATTTGGTGCTGTTGTTCGAGAAAATTTAGCACGATAACTTGCGTCTACCGCAGCGATGCCAGCAACCCATGATGCTGCATTTACAGGTAAGCTAGTTAACCGGTTTGACCGTTCAATACCGTCATTATTATTTTCGCCGACTAACTGTGCCGTCCCTTTTGCAAAGGCGGCTTGATAATTTTTAGTCACACTCGAAAATGTATTGTAGGCAGTAATATTCATCGACAGTGGAAACGACTGATCCATATAACTGAATGCCCCACACGCTGGCAATACACTCACACCACTGATGACAAATCTGTCTGGTACAAAACGGCCAATATTTGGCGATTGCGCTAACGGAATATCATAGAAACTGGAGCCTAAATAGTTAGTCTCAGGTTTAGCTGTGAACTTAAACACACCCACTTCACTAATAGATTGTGGCACAATATTGGTATTGGTAGCTTGCGCGACTTGGGCATAACTCACATTAGATACAGTACCGAGCTCACCACCTGCTGGTGCAACAATGCTGCGGCCTAATGCAATACCACTATGGGCATAATTAGGCGTGTTGAGATTGTCACAGTAATTAGTATCGCCATCAATTTGCCATGCTTTCCCCTGAATGAGTAAGTTAAATGACTCACCGGCTTTTTTATACACATTACAACTGCTGTTACCTGCCACACATTGGGCACCAGTATCCTGCGGCGTAATACATAAACCAACCGGAAAACTCACAAAGGGATCATTACCTAACATGATTAAGCCTTGCTCATTACCCGAGCCGGTATACCTAGCATCGAGTTGAAGCTGACCAGCATCAGGATAATTCACCGAAATTCTTGCCTTGCCTAAGGCATCAAATGCGAGCGCGATGTTGGTTGCCGTGGCACTCGTTTTACCCACACTGGTACCATTTACTGACACACTTTGACCATTAATTGGTGTGGAGGGGCTAGTATAAGTACTCCAAAACGCGACATTTTTAGACACATTAGCAAAACTTGGAATACATTGTTTGGTGATGTCACTCTTTTTCACCGCACTAACCACTATGTCAGACACAGGTTTGTTGGCTAACTTATCAGGTACATCAAAGATAAAGCCGCTGTCAGCAAAACTCAGTGTACAGTTAGCGGCAGATGCAGTCCCACCAGCAATACGGCATAAGGTTTTGCTAAAAGGTTTAGCGCCAGGTGTTGAGCCTGTTACGTCTACCGTAACTGTGCCCGCAGTATTTCGATTCAATTGTAGTGTAGTCGAACCACCACTAAAACTAACAACATTACCGCCAATCCAGCCTCCGCCGCCTGCCACTGTCGCAGGACTTAGCGTGGCAGTGACATAGTCTGGTACTGTTTGGCTACAATCGGCATTAGCACAAGCTTTAAGGGTAAGCGTTTCTGGCCCACAGGTTAACCCGCTACCACTGTGGGTAAACTCAAAATGATCAATAACCACGCCTATGGGTCTTGAATTGAGCGCACAAATTTCCACATTGTCTATTTCATGGTTGTTAGTCGAGCCACCAGTCGAGCCTGTTAAAGATAATAAGAAATCAGCAGGAATAGCTGCCTGAGTACTAATAGCTGCGGCATTAAAAGCAGGGATAATCTCAATGAATCCTGTTCCACTATTACGTTCAACTTTCACCATAGATTGTCCAGCTACTTTTGAATCAATAGTAATGCGATATCGGTGGGCAGGATCCACGTTGTTATTATCTACTGTAGGCGAAAGACAATTACCTGTGGTGTTAGTAGTGCCATTACTGCAAGAACCACGTAAATATGGATACCCACCCGTACCGGAGCCCGATCCCCTAACCGCTACAGACTGACGTCGACGCCCGGGCCCGCTTGGACCACCTTCAGTTGAAAAATTACCGAACTCATCAATGCCAAATCCTAACCAGCCACCGGCAAAACCATTGACGTTCGATCTAGCCCCATAACCCAAGGGGCCGCCATAAGCACCTGCTTGAGGTGTAATCGATGCATCTGATAGCACAAAGGCGATGCCATCAGCACCGCTACCACCATAGGCATAGTGATCAAACTCAATTTCAACTAGGTTGTTTGCCGCAGGAAATAAGCGCTGATAGGTTGAAGAGGTGGCTTGGTTTGTGACAGCTTGAGTCACACGCAAACGATTATTCACAATCGAAGGAGTAAAATTACCACCACTATTTGATACCACCCAGTCATTACCCAAACTACTACGCTGGAAGTCATCGGTAAAACATTGTTTCACTTGAATTAATCTTTCGATGGCTACAAAGCTATAGTTCTCAAAAATATGCCTTCTATCTGTATCTCGATAAGTGTCTTCATCATCGACCATACTGACCAAACTGTTGGTCAATTGACAACGACGTAACCAACCGCCATCACCACCCTTACGGCTGTTTTTCCCTGCTACCAATACCGGAATATTGCTAAACCCTGTAAGAGGCGTAGTAAAACCACATTGATACGCCAGGTCTTGTACACCACTTTCGGTAAAGGTTTGCGACTTTCCAAAATGGTAATTAGTATTTTCACCAGCTAACACCATTGCACCGCTGCCGGATTTTAGTGATAAATAGCCAATGGTTTCATTTTTAACTTGGTTATTATTCAAGCCTTCGGGCTGACATCGATTGTTATTATCTCTGACTTCTGATGCATCTAACGCAAGCTCAATACCTGTTGAAGTAAATTGTGATGTACTGGTAAGCCAGCAGTTATTATTACGAGTTTGAATTTGATTCAACAATACATCTTGGCTTGATGGCAAAGTGACCTGTGTGTATGGCGAATTAGAACCAAACAATGCTTGATTATAATTAACAGAACCGGCTATCAGCTTAGTGCCATTGGGTAAATCATGACTACCAGGTGTCACGGCTATCCAATGAACCTCTGGCATATTATTAGACGGAATATATTGATTGCTGGGTGATTCAGGCTCTTGCTTTGACCAGGTAAAACCTTGTGCAGTCACACTACCAAGCCCCACCGATGCGGGACCATCATTATTACTATTACTGGTTGACACAGTCGGCATTAAAAATACCAAGGGCGTGACCCCCGTAGGAAAGGCCGTGGTGAAACTAATGCTAGTCGATGTTGCTTTACCATATTGAATATGAAAAGGCACTGTCGGCGCAGCATCATTAATTTTTCCGTTAGAATTAATGGTTAAGTATCTTGATGTGACTCGGCCATTAATAATTGAATTATTATCAAGGGTTAGCGTTTCATCACTATAAACCCTAGCCCCAATGATAGCACCAGAGGTTAAGCTCAAATTATTATAAGCAATTAATTGTAATCCATTAGAGTATGAAGCATTAATTTTGCCACCATTTAACTGCGAACTGGTGCCAATAAAAATACGAGCATTACCTTGAAGTACAATTTCTGAATTTTGATTTAATTTGAGGGAATTTATCCAGTAGTCACCTGCAGAGAAAATTAATTTTGCACCACCGCCAACTTCAATCGTTTGAAAACGGTATTCCTGCTGCGAAGAAGACATGGTTAATGTGCAGGCAGAATTAAGCGAAATACTGCTGAATTGATTTTGGCCAGTATTCCCCAACGTAATATTTTGATTTGCGGTACAAGAACCTAAGCCACCACCTGCACCATTACTGGTTTTAAATGCATTATTACCGTTTAAGTTCAAACCTCGAGTATCACTGCCTGTAACCGTACAAAAACGATCACCACCAGATGCGGTATCGCAGCTATTATTCGGTAAACCTGAACCACTATTATTAGAACAATAGGCCAGATTTTCACCTAAAGTGCCATTAATACGAGAGCCAAATTGCATAGATAATTGGGGGTTATCAATTTTATGACAGCTATTATTACTGTTTTGATGGTGGCCTTGAGCCACTTTAGGCCAAGTAACCGACTCATCAATCACATCAAATGCCAAAACAGGGTTCATCATCAGGACAAGCGCAATGAATGAGCGGATAATAAAATAACAAAACCCTTTAATTTCCACGTGCTTCTACCTCAATTTGTCTTTGCACTCTTAAACAGTCAGTACTGGTGTTAGCACCGCAGGCGCCGGTCTGACATACCGCTTTACTACTAATACGATACTGAGTCAGAGAGCTGACTGTCGCACTAGTGCAGGTGATAGTGACACTACAACCATGAAATCCAACTTCATTAGCGGGTGGCGTCCAGGTTGAGCTAACATTAGTGCATGTAGCACTTACGCCATTAAGCGGGAAAAGTTGCCCTAAAGCAGCATCTGCACCACTGTTGGCACTATTTAATGCACGCGCGCCCCACACTTCCATCGAAATAGAGGCATCAGAATCTTCAACAATGCGCAGCAAGCTTGCCGCCAACATAAACATCACTATCAGCACAAAAATGCCAATCACCAATGCGCTGCCTTGCTGATGTGATTTTATCGACAATTTAAGGAACATTGATCACCTGCACCTGATGCTGATATTTAAACGACTCACCATTAACACTAAACCTAGGCTCAATATGCACAATCGCATTAGTCACTAAACTTGACGGTGTTAAGGTTATGGCGGGTTCAATTAATAAATTATTAATAATATTTTGCGCCATGATCACCCTATTTGCCATTGCTGTCGGGGCTGGCTGACTGTTTTGATAACCATAATTGGTATAGCGGGTTAAGTCAGAGGTACCATTAGTTTGGTTTTCAATACAATAGCTAACAGGCTGCGCTGTTATATAAAGTCGCTTTAGCGGTGAGGCCTCGGTAAACCGAATTGAGCTGCCAAAAGTTAAGCTAACTTGATCGCCACTGGTACCGACATTCGATATTAAAAACCGTTTTGCAGTGCTGCCTATAGGATTATAGATTTCACTTGTGGTAAGCGGATACATAACTGCCCATTGTCCTGCCAGTATGGTTTGGTTTATCACAATCGCACTCAGGGTGTTACTTGTCGCTGCGGGCGCAATAGGGGCATTAACATAAGAGGTGCTAGCAGTGATAGGCACAAACTCAATACATTGATAACGGCCATCTGTCGCTGTCAGTAAACGGGTTGAATTAGGCAGTGCACTGCGTATGTCTCGTGTCATGCGCTCAACCCCAAAACGACTTTGGCTTAATACTTGATCCACCGCACTCGATTCAACAAAAATACGCGTGCCAAAAATGATAAAACCACTCACACCAACTACAATTATCCCTAAAATAAGAATAACGGTCACCATTTCTACTAACGTAAAACCAACTTGCCTAGCCGATTTAAACCGAGTAAAAGTACGCATTAGTAATTACTCCTAACAGCTTGGTACTTAATCTCTTCACCACCGGGCGTAGTCACATTGACCGAAATAAGCTTAGCAGCTTGAGTGGTGGGGTTAACATACTTCACCTCAACACTCAGCCCAAAATTACGATAAACAGAAGCGTAAGTTTGGCTTGAATTAAACATCAAAGAAGTAATGCTTAATCCTTGGTAATCATCTACATCATTAAAACTGTCACGCGCCTCACCATCTGGTCCTAATGTAACTGAACACGTTAACCCTAAAGGACTATTGCACGCAGGCACCCCGCCATTAGGATTGGTATTTTGATCATAGCGTTTGCCCCAAATCTCATTCATCACTGAGTGGGCTAATTCAGCAGAGCGCATCCGCTGCAGTGACTCAACGGATCTGTCAGCTTGAGGGAAAAACATCGATGTCATCATCACAATGGCGATGCTTATCACTAACATGCCCACCACTAGCTCAATCAGTGAAAAACCTTTGCTGTACCTATTGATATAGTCCCGATTTTTCGACTTTGAGTGCGAGCGCGCTAAACACTGCAACGACTGACTTAAAGGACTCGAGTTATAAAGCATAAATATAACCCTCAGATTCAACCGCCACTTTTAAAATTTCATCGGCATTGATGTTAAAACACACGCCAGCGCAGTTAGGTGACAACATTCTGCCTAAACTATCAAAAGTGATGTTAAATGACTGGCTAGCCGATGCGACTAAACTGATGGAAGCGCCGCCACTATAGTGTTGAACTGCCTCGGTGCGAATAAGGGTGGCGCAGCTATTACCTGCGCGAGCACTATAATGGCGTAACTGATAACCCGTTGCAGTAACATTAACCTCATAGCATCGGTCGGTATTATTTAATGCCCTTAATTGAGCCTGACGGAGTTCTGAAATGAATTCATTGCGTAACGTATATGCACTAAAGCTCGAGCTGGAAAAAAAACGCGGCAACACCACAACCGAAACAATACCAATCAGTATTATAGTGGTCACAAGCTCGACTAAACTAAAGCCGTTTAGTCTTAGTGTTGAACGGTTTAAATCCATATTGCCCTTTCGATAAATTCAGCAAAAAAATAGCCATTAGCACTTGATAGTATGGCAAATTTTTTAAGTACTTGTCTGCCTATTTATTATCGGCAACGTAAATCCACTTTAATGATAAACCGTTAGTAAGCAACTACTCATGTCAGCAAGCTCGATTAGTGGATATAACATGGAGTTAAGTAAGGGGAATCTATAGGTGACTCTTTCTCAGCAGCGAGTGAAAATCATCAATATTAAAGTCAATAGTGCAACAACTGAACCTATTGTGGATAACTCACTTAAACGACCATGTGAGTCCTAGTTTCATTAATCTCAGATGAAATGAGCAGCAATAAAAAAGCCTGCTAAATGCAGGCTTTAGTTCATTACCTTTTAGCTTTAACAAGCAGAAGCATCAGGTATAGCTGTATACGTAGGAGCGGTTGTCGCTGTTGCTGCACCATATGTAAAGAAACAAGTTGAAGGAGCTCCTACTTGCCTAAATGTAGCTGGTGTTGTTGTAGTATCAACAATCCAGTCAGTAGTTAGACCTGTCGCAGCTGGATCATCCCCTTCAGCAATACTAACTTCTAATACATTTTGAAAATCTGCTAATACACCTGCGGTTAAATAACCGAAATCAGCAGTAACAGTTATAGGTACCGCAACTGTTCCACCAATTCTTACAGTTTGGGTTGCAGTTTTCTCTTGCCCTGCAAGTGCAGATTTTGAATAAATTAATGTATTAGCTCCCTGCAAAGAAGCTTTTAATCCATTTAACGCTGCCACGCGCGCATCGCCTTGCAAATTAATAAACTTAGGCGCAGCAGTAACCGCTAAAATACCTAAAATAATGATCACCACGACTAATTCGATTAGGGTAAAACCTTGTTGTTTTTGCATCAATTTTTGCATTGTAAGCCTCTATAAATAAAATAAATAAATGTTTATTTTGCTGTTATTTTCTCAATATAACCTAACAGCAAACTTTAAATTAGTTGTTGGTGAACGACAACACTTGTCCTGTACCTGGATTGTATGTCACACCATTTGCGCCAGCAGTACTTAAATCCGGTGCCGGAGTCGCGATGCCAGTGGTTTGATTTACCGTCAAGGACGCTATTTGATGATAAACACATAAATCTATACCAGTGACATTAATACCATTAATACCAGTGGCCGAACCGCCGACATTGTCTAATGCTCTAACCGTATAGCGTTGCTCTCTGGCATCTGCGGTATACAGTACATTACGCGGCGCACTTTGCAATACACTGTTAAACACTTCTTGACAGGTCGCATCAGTCATTGAAGCCACATCAGTATTAGTTGTGCCTGTAGGAAAACCAAAGCGAGTATCTAAAGAAACACTGGTACCGTCTAAAATCACCGACGAGTTACGACGACCATCAACTTCCCACTGCGCCCTAACAAAACCAACCGCGGTAGCTAAGCCGCCCGATACGCCATCAACACTGGCATTTTCAGCATCTTCTGTCACGTTTAAAAAACGCGGAATAGCTGTTGCGGCAAGTAAACCAAGGATCACAATAACAATGACCAACTCGATTAATGAAAAGCCTTTTTGATTCAACTTCATAAGTTATACACTCTTTCAATTGTTGCATCGATTTATCTGCATAGCTAGCATTACACTATCATTGCGATATCTCCACTAATATTAGCAGCTTATTGCAACTTGCTAAAATTTATTTACTTTCTGTATCTACTTTTTAAAAAAAAGCACTCTTCCGGAGGTAAATTGATAACTGATATTAGCGAAATCTCCCGCGGTATATCGACATATTCTATCATCGGCATCATAGCTCACCTCAATGTCGGTTAGTTGAGTCGCTAATAATTGATACCACAAACGTTTACACCCTTGAACATCTAAACTGTCAATTATCGGCCACCCTTTATCTGACAGACTAATCCAGTTATCTGCAGCAAAAAACTGATTATCTAAATCATCTGTCGCGTTTTGTCGCTCTGCTTTAGCAGCGCCTATGTCACCATTATTGCCGGCTACCTTGGGTGCCATACTTTGCCAGTTAAGCAGTAATTGTTTCGGTCTACCACTTGATAGCCACTGGCTTTTTATCATGGTTGTGATATTAAGAAAACGAGTATGCTCAAGGGCTAAGCTTTTGCCAGCGATAGTGGGTATAGCGTTAAAATACTTAAATCCTAACATAGCCAACACCAATAAAAATATGCTGATTGCCACTATACGGCCGTAAATTTTAAGCAGATCGTCATCGGCTTTTTGTTGTTTCAGCATAAATGTTCCTCACCTATTGAGGTCATTGATTATCTAGCCTTTAACCACATTTAGCATATCCCACATAGGGAGATAAATGCCTAGCGCGAGGATTAATACGATACAAGCAACAAAACCAATCAATATAGGTTCTAATTTAGCGGTAAGATTTTTTAAATCGTAATCAACCTCGCCTTCATAAAAATCAGCTGCATCAGTTAACAACTGGTCAATCTGACCCGTCTCTTCACCAACAGCAACCATTTGCAGCACTAATGGTGTAAATAACTGGCTTTGATTCGAGACTCTTAACATTGATTCGCCAGACTCTATTCCTCGTCGCATGCCAACGATTTTATCATGCATATATGCATTATCTACCGCATCAGCAACTAAGCTAAGTGCTTGTGTCATTGGCACGCCAGCACTTAGCATCATCGAAAAACTGCGGCAATAACGCGCCAGTGTCGAACGTTCAATAATTGACCCTACAGCTGGAATATGTAACTTCCATTTATCCCACTGTTTTTCGCCTTTCTCGCTGTGCAACCAATATCGAATACCCACTATTATGCCAATTAAACCAACTATCATATGCGGCCAAAAATTAACAAATAGGCTAGACGTTGCCATTAAAATTTTTGTGGCCCAGGGCAATTCGGCACCAAAGCGTGAAAACATATCGGCAAATTTAGGGATAACCATAATATTGAGTATCACCATGGCGATACCGATAGCGATTAACACAAACATGGGGTAGCGCATAGCTGATTTTATCCGACGACGTGTTTCTTGCTCACGTTCGATATAACCAGATAATTGAATAAAAGCGTCTTCTAACTTACCGGTATTCTCGCCAACATGAACCATAGAAATAAATAAAGAATCGAATACATCTTGATGTTGATTCATCGCCGACGACAAAGGTCTACCTGCGGTTAACTGCGATGATATATCGTCTAGCGCCTGTTTCATTCGCACTGAATGAGTGGTTTCTGACAGTCCTGCTATCGCCCTTAAAATAGGTATACCTGACCGCGTAAGTGAGTACATTTGCCGTGAAAAAATTTGTAACTCTTCTAATGACACTTTACTGCCAAACAAGCTATTAATGGAGAATGTCTTTTGAGGTTTTACTTCTCTAAGTTCTAACGGAATAATACCACGGCTCATCAAGGCGTCCGCGGCTGAGTTTTCATCCGCTGATTCCAGTTGCGCCGTCACTGACTGACCTTGCGCATTTCTACCTCGATAATGATAAATGGGCATAATTACGCCTCAGCTGTTGGTTGGTTGATAACATCTTGTGATAACGCAATTGAAGATTCACTGACATCTTCAACCAACTTAGACACCTCTTCCAGAGTGGTAGTCCCCTGAAATAAATATTCCATCGCGGATCTTGCCAAAGGAACAAAATTAGGACTTTTTAATGCTGCGCGAGCGAAATCCTGTGGATTACCTGTTCGCATTGCATCAATCATGTTTTCATCCAGTTCTAGTATTTCAAAAATACCGATACGGCCACGGTAACCTGAACCGTTACAGGTTTGACAGCCCGTTCCCACTTTAAAGGTGGCCTGTGAAAAATCTTGTTTAGACACACTTTTTAACCAGCTAGTATCGGCTGGGGTTAATTGATAATCGACACTGCAATTATGGCACACTCGGCGCACAAGACGCTGGGCAATGATCACTCTTAAAGCACTGGCTACCAAATAACTGGCCGCGCCCATATCCAGCAAACGTAATGCACTGGTCACCGCATCATTGGTATGTAAAGTCGATAATACAAAGTGACCGGTTAATGCGCCTCGTAAACCAATTTCAACGGTTTCTTGGTCACGCATTTCGCCCACCATAATAATGTCAGGGTCTTGACGTAAGGTGGTGCGAAGCACGTTAGAGAAATCCAAACCAATCTTATGGTTCACCTGCACTTGGTTAATGCGGGGTAATTGATATTCCACCGGATCTTCTACGGTAATAATTTTACGGTCGGCAGTATTCAGCTCTCTTAGAATACCGTACAAAGTGGTGGTTTTACCGCTACCTGTTGGGCCTGTGACCAACAACATGCCATGGGGGCGTTTAATTTGTTTACGAATGCGGGCGACAATGTGTGGCGGCATCCCTGTTTCATCGAGTGTGCGCAAACCGGCGGTTTGATCGAGTAGACGCATTACCACTGATTCACCATGATAAATCGGCATAGTCGACATACGAACATCAATCTTATGGCCCTTTATTTCCATGTGAAAACGACCATCTTGAGGTAAACGTTTTTCTGAAATATCGAGTCCTGCCATTAACTTTAAGCGCAACACTAAAGCGGAAGCAATATTCACCTCGTTTAAAATATTTTCATGTAATTGGCCATCAACACGCTGGCGAATACGTAACACTTTCTCACCTGGCTCAATATGAATATCTGAGGCCCGCATTTGCACTGCATCCTCAAATATTGACTGCAGTAACTTAACCACTGTGGTTTCATTATCACTGTCACCTTGGGTTAAATTTGCCAAATCGAACATGTCATCAGCGGCATATTCTTCTTCTAACTTACCGGCAATTTGAGCAATTTGTTCGGTACGGCGATATAAATTATCAAACGCATCTAATAATTGCTGTTCTGGCGCCACCGCAATTCTGAGTTGTTTAGGTGCGACAAGAATTTCTAAATTATCAATTGCTTGAAGATCCGCAGGATCACTCATTGCCACTAACACACTGTCGCTGTTGCTTTCTACAACCAGTGCACGATGTCGACGAGCCTGCACTTCTGGAAGAATATTAACCACTTCAGGGGTAATAGGCAGGCGGCTAATATCTAAAAAAGGTAAGTTTAATTGTTGTGACAAAAACTTCAGTAATTGATTTTCACTAATACTTTTTAGATCGATTAAGGTACGGCCGAGTTTTTTACCTGAACTACGTTGCTCTGCTAACGCTTGTTGAAGTTCAGCTTCCGAAATAATGTGTTCTTGGACTAAAAGATCACCTAAACGCATCTTTAACTTAGGTTTCATTGGTTTTCTCCTAGTTGTGCTAAACGCTGCTCAACAAATTCAATCGCAGTGTTTGATAACCCTGGATAGTTTAATGCAGACCGATAAGCTTCTGCGGCTTTAGCATATTGCTGCTGAGAATCTAATGCATATGCTAAGCCCATCCACCATTTTGCCTGCGTTGATTCAAGGGTTAACAGTGAGCGATAAGCCGATTCAGCCAAACTATATTGAGCTACTTTCTGGGCCACCTCACCTTGAAATACCCACTTATCTTTTACATAGCCACTGTTATCATCAATATAACTTAATGACTGCAAAGCGGTGCTATATTCTTGCAAAGCGTTTTCAATATTGGCTTTGATTAAATAAAATTCCCAGTGGGACGGAAACATACCAACACCACTTTCAAGTAATCTAATCGCGGTATTAACATTATTTTGAGCATAATAAATGCCCACTAACTGTTTACGCGCCGAGTGTAAGCTAGGGTCGAGTATTATCGCTTCCAAATACCCGCTAGATGCATCGCTCAAACGTTTTTCCTTTTCGGCCACTTGTGCCTTTTGAAATAACACCTTAGCTAATTGCGCTTTGGTCAGAGTGACTTCCGTTACCTTCATATTACTTGCCACAGCTTGTTGACTTGCAGGCCTATTATTGGCCCCTTGCTGTGGTGATTGTGGCTGCGATGACTGGGGTGATTGAACCTGTACGGTCGAGTTAGGCTGCGTAGAGCTTGCCACTGTCGCGGCTTCATTCTCGGGGGTAATCGCTGCAACGGACACATTATCTGAGCTGGCAACAACATTGGTTATATCTGGCTGTGCCACCGGCTCTGATGACAGAATGACTTGTGATGGCAAGTCATTTTGCTTAACCATAATAGTCTTAGCGGACTGTGACTCAATATTTTTTTCATGCGGTATTTCAGCGGCAATAGAGTCAGGCTCGAGAGCATTACCCTGTTCCGCTGATAACGCCAGTGGGGTCAATTGTTCGTCCGACATACCCAGCTTTAGGTTAATCTCTTCATCTTGCTGAGTATCCGCTTTTACCACCGGCGATACCGTTGATGAGATAAGTGATTGTTCTGACTGATTGGCATTCTTGGTCGATATTTCAGGCGCGAATTCTGCCTTATCGTCAAGCATCTCACCTTGCTGAAGCAAACTATAGCCAAACCACGTCATTGGAAGCATCAACACCAGTATCAATACTCTTAATGGTGATTTTTTAGGTTGCTCAACTTGGCTGTTAAACGCGACTTGAGGGCGAATAAATTGACTTGTGGGCGCTTTATCAGCACTCGCTTCACTTTGCTGACGCTGCTCTAAATCCTGCAGCATTTTATTGATTACGCTCATAACCACTCACCTATTCGCGCGAGCCAATGACCGCAACATGAAATCGAACTAAAATGTAATCCAGCCAAAACACTTAACGCTAACCCAATAAAGATGAGTACGGGTTTAAGGGTAAATAATTGTGATGAAGCCACAATGCTCTTACTGGTATCCTCGGTATCGTTAATTGCCGCTTTACAATGTGCTAAGGTGACTTTTGCAGCGCCTTCGCCATAAGCAAGCAATAACGCTTTATGGGCAAGTATATTCACCAATCGGGGAATGCCTCGTGCACCAGAGGCAATTAACTGTGATTCTTTTACGCTAAAAATTGTCTGACCTTGGTAACCCGCTACAGTTAAACGGTGGTTCATATAGGCTTGAACTTCATCCCAATTTAATGACCGTAAGTGGTAACTAAAAGTAATACGTTGTCTCAGTTGGCGTAAGTTAGCTTGATTTAATCTTTCATCAAGCTCTTGCTGACCAAATAACACCACCTGCAATAACTTGCGGCTTTCTGTTTCAAGGTTGGTAAATAATCGCAGCGCCTCTAAGCTTTCATCGGGTAAAGCTTGTGCTTCATCAATCACTAACACAACTTGAAAACCTTGCTCATTTAACGCTAGTAGCTTTTCATGAATTAAGCGGGTCAATTGCTGTTGATCAAGTTTGTCGGTGACATCAATACCTAAATCAGCCGCAACCGCCCAACGTAACTCAGCGGGGGTTAAGTAAGGATTAGGAATATACGCACATTGAAACTGCGAAGGTAGCTCATTCAATAACTTGCGACAAACTAAGGTCTTGCCAGTACCAACTTCACCTGTGACCTTAATAAACCCCTCACCTGTTTCTAATGCCATTTGCAGCACTTGCAACGCTTCCACATGCGGCGTTAAGCCGAAAAAGAATCCGGTGTTTGGTGTTAATGTAAAAGGCAGTTGTCGTAAACCAAAGTGTTGCAAATACATAGCTATTAGCCTCCTTTCAGCAAATAATTACTGCTGAGTAGGATACCAACGTTCAATTAAATCTTGCGAACGTTTCAACTCATTTGTCCAAGTATCATCACCAATTACGGTAGGTTTTAGCATAATAATTAACTCGGTTTTTCTGGTTGAACGGCTACGGTTAGTAAATGCTTCACCAATAAAGGGAATATCACCTAAAAGTGGCACTTTAGAGACAATTTCAATGTTATCGCTTTTCATCAAGCCACCAATTACCACTACATCACCCGACGCCGCTTTAATGACAGTGTCAGATTCACGTATCTCACTTTGTGCTAACGGTAATTCTAAGGTTGACTCGCTAATTTTAATTAATTTAGTTTGCTCTTTTACATCAATAACAGAGGGATGCACATGTAACAACACATTACCATCGTCATCAATTTGCGGGGTAACATCTAACGCAATACCGGAAAAGAAAGGGGTTAATTCAACCTGCGGAGTCGTCACCGGAGTTGTGCCGGCAACAGTGGTTGATGACACATCGGTGACAAAATACTCGTCACTGCCCACTTTAATCACCGCTTTTTGATTATTAGAGGCTGTAACTCTTGGACTTGACAGCACATTAACATCACCTTGCGTATCTAGCAGACTGATCATCGCCGCAAAATCTGTGCCTTTGATATTAATAGATGTCACACCACCAACTACACTGGTTATCGCGTTACTTAATCCTTGGCCTGCACCCGTGCCAAAATCAATGTTAGTGCTGCCTACATGGCCCATAACATTATCCCACTGGATCCCTTGTTGGTATCCGTCAGACAAGGTCACTTCAATAATTTTAGCTTCTAAAATAACCTGTCGATGTAAATGGGTTTCTGCTTTTTCGATAAAATAGCGTACCTGACGTAACTCATTTGGAAATGCGCGAATAGTCACTAAGCCAGCTTGTGGAGTGACAACTACTTGACGTCCGCCGCCAGTTTCACCAATGATAGCGGTGAGGGTTTCTTTTAGCTCCCCCCAAAAATCCGTTTTTGTTTTCGAACGAATAAACGTGCCGTTTGTGTTATCGCTGCTATTACTACTATTGTTACTGCTGTTATTGCTAGAGTTGCTATTGTTACCGGAGTTAGAATTACCGCTATTACCAGAGTTTGAACTATTGTCGTTATCTGAAATACGACCAGAGCTGACTGACGTTAACGACAAACCCTCACGTTCCATATACAAATAATTTAATGAAAAAGTCTCGGTGCGCATTCCTGAAGGGAAAACACGTAATATCCGGCCTTCACGACTCACTTCATAGCCATAAATATCTTCTACAACCTGAATAGCTTCAGCTAACGTGACACTTTTTAAAGATAATGAAATTTTGCCTTGTACTTCAGGGTGCACAGCAACACTAAGTGGTGTCCCTTCTATTAATGAAGGAAAAAAGACTCTGGCATCAACTTCATGTGCTGACACGTCAAACCGACGTTCTGCGGGCAGTGGAATTGAAGAGCCAATACTGTTTTGACTATTAAGCTCACGCTGTACATCGGCTGGCATTGCTGCGGGTGGTGGTAACACTAATTTTGGTGCTTGTGCTTGCGCTAATGACTCATTAATTGATTGTTTTGATTCAGTTGGATCTGGACGATTGGTGGTTTGACATGCCATCAAACTTAATGCCAACAGAGGGGTAATATAGTTAATCGCTTTCATTGTTATTATTGTCCTATCTCTCTGTTACCGACTGGAATAGTTGGAGTTTACGGCCATCAGACAAGCTCACCTGGCTTTTCCCTATGGCCACAATACGAACCCCTTGTACCCTATCACCTACTTTCATAATTTTATTATTTATCACCGCAAACGAAGATGCGCCGTTAATGACACTACTTAGCACTAAACTTTCTGCCGTATCCGTTATAGTGACGGCTTGATAGCTCGCGCTGGGTAAAGTCGGATCACGCAATGTCTGTCCATCAGCGGCAAACACCACCAATGAAAGTAAGCTGATCACGACGTAAGGATTAATCTTGTTTAGCAACACTGATAAAGTCCTTATTAATGCTTAACGTGTATAATTCTAATTCGACATGTGCTGTAGGATGCTTAGCAACTTGATAATCTAAACGCTTCCAATAAAGTTTATCTGGCATAGATTCAACCGCTTTAACAAAATTCAAAATAGCAAAATAGTCGCCTTCAATTTGCAGTTTAATCCCATGACTGTATAGATTCATCTGATGCTGCTCGTCGTCACCCACCTTTAAAAGTGCAATGGGTGCGATAGAGCTAAATGAAATAAGTTTGATCCCTTTATCATTCGATAACAGATTAGCCAATACCGTGGGCATATAATCTGCTGGCACCATATCAACCATTTGCGCATCTAGCTCTGCATCAACCTCATGCATTTGCTGATTAAGTAAAGCCAGCCTTTGCTGATAATCCGCATTGGGATCTAACATTAATCTTTGCTGATACAACTCAATCTGCTGTTCAACTATGGAGGTTTCTTGTGCAATGCTATGCAGTTGATTATCTAATTGGTTTATTTTTATCCACTTGGCATCAAGTGGCAAAAATGCCAGCATACCAATAACGATAAGCGTTGCCGCAGCAATTAATACTCGTTCACGTTGAGTTAAATTATTAAATTTTTGTTCAACTAGCTGCCATTGTTGGTTCATTGAGCCATCTCCTTACTCACCACTGGCGTGCTGGTAAGCTTAAAGGCTAAAGGCTGATCTTCGCCTCTATCCATCGTCATAGTGGCAAAGGCAAAACCTTTCAATGTATCAGCCGTATTAAGCCGCTCAATCCATCTGGGGATACTAGCAGGTTGCTGACCAAAACCTTCAAACTCAATCTGGGTTTGATTAAAATAAATTCGACTCAACCAAACTGATGCATCAGATACCGCAGCCAAATCAGTTAAAATAGGAGAATAGCCTTGGCTAATTAACGCAGTGCGTTGTGCTAGCTCATTTTTAAGTAGGCGTTTTAATGTTAAACGTTGCTCCTCAAGCTCAACACGGGCAACTAAATCACGATCGGGAACACGCTGAGTCACCTGCAGCTCTAGCGTGTTTTTGTTTTCTGTTAACATTTGCTGTTGAGCATTAGCCTGCTGCAACTCATACTGCTTATTATTCAATTGATACCAGCCAAGACCATACAAAAGCACGCTTACACTCAGTAACACTGCAAGGGCTGTCATTAACGCCTTAAAGCTTAACC
Organism: Shewanella sp. OMA3-2; assembly: GCF_021513195.1. Lineage (NCBI taxonomy): Bacteria > Pseudomonadati > Pseudomonadota > Gammaproteobacteria > Alteromonadales > Shewanellaceae > Shewanella > Shewanella sp. OMA3-2. The sequence continues at coordinate 117,158 of NZ_CP090974.1, forward strand.
TTTGCTTGGGGGGTAAAAGCGAAGCGGTATAGAGATTAATTCTACTTTTAATCACGCTTCACTCCTTGAAAGTTCTACAAAGGCTAATTTGGCTAAATAAGCGGCCACACCTTGATGTTCAACCATACTGACAGATTGATTAAAGTTAGCCGCAACCAACTTGGCCAATGCTGCTTGCTCACCCTCTGTCAGCAAGTTAATTGCCGAAACCGGTGCTTGGCGCAGCTGACTTTCAAAATAATCCATTGAACGCTGAATCTCTAAACTTAAGTTATCCGCTAATCCACTACTTAAATCTTGTTCTTTAACATCTTGCAACTCATTAAAACCACGTACACGACGTTGCATTAAAGACTCACCTGCTTTAATGACAGTAAACAGTAATTCCTGGTGAGGTAAATGTGTCACTAACATGTGCGCCATATTATCAGCATCAAATAAGTGAGTTAACACTAACTCTTCAATAGTAATACCCGCAATGGCCAAGCCAAGTTCTTCACATGCACTAGCAATGGCAACAAGTTTATCTCGAGCAACAATCACGACATTAATTTTAGTGCTGGCGGCAACAGATGATTCAAAATAATCAAGATGAATATTGGCCACAGGTTCGGACGCCATGTCCTTAACAGCCCAAATTAATGCCTGGTTAATTTCAGCGGCCTCAACATTGGGTTTGTCGGCTTGCAGTAATTGATAATGGCTGGCTGACATAACAATTTGCACAGTAGCGGCGCCAAATTTTTGTTTAATAGCGCTAAAAGTATTGTTCCAGCTTTTTTTTACTAATGGAAATTCGGTATACGATTCGGGTTGACCTGGCATTTCAGCTTGATAGACCCACACTGAGTCCACGTCGACAAACACGCCCAATTTACCGCAAACCTCTGCTGGGCGCCAAAAAGCCAATTTATTAACAAAACCACTATTCATCTAAAAACCTTTTTGCGTGTTAAATGGTGTCGATCCCCAAAATGCTTACTGAGCCTTAAAAAGGCTATCTAACTCAAATTAAGTGTTGGCATCTAATCGCGTGTTAACATCCATTCAAACTTTTGACTATACGGTTTGCCAGTACAAATATTAACCGTTAACATTAATTCAACAAAGACGCTAACTAAAACCGAAAACAGGGCGTTATTCATGGTGAACTTATTTGTTATGTTAGCAGCTAATATTTTCTATTTTATAGAAAAATTCACCAAATAGCCCTATTTAGATAAGATAGATTGCCACGCTAAGATAAACAAGTTTTTCACAACACCTGATAACATATAAGTTTACTGACTCATCACATTTACCAGGCAATAGCATCGCCAAGAAACTGCCCCTGAGCGGCGCTAACACCTAATATTTTCAATGTTTGCCACTCTTCAAACATTTCTACTCCTTCCGCTATCACCTGTGCTTTGGAACGTAACAGGCCACCAATAAGACTACGAATATACAGCTGATTTTCAGGACGTTCATGCACCTGGCGAATAATAGAACGGTCTAATTTTACAAAATCAAAATCTTGATTTTGAATATATTGTGTACCAACAACTTGCCTGCCTACGTGATCAACACTCAACTTTGCGCCCATTTTCGATAGCATAGTTAATGTTTTGGCTAATTGTGGATGTTGCTGATATTTGATAAAAATATCTTCTGACACTTCAAATATTAACCTTGCTGCCAGCGGTCTGTGCTCAAGTAAAGTCGACTGGATCCAGCGTATAAAAGCACGACTTGTTAGTGTGTCCATGCTTAAATTCACACTATAGGTGAGTGTATTGTTTTGCATTAAACCAAATAATACTTTCTCAATAACCTGCCTTTCTACCTGAGGCATTAAGCCACATTTGTTGGCCATTGGGATAAATAGTGTGGCTCTTACTTCATTATTTTTATTATCTCTAACACGGCTAAACACTTCATAATGTAGCGGAATGTCATCACTATCCACCACAGGCTGGGTCAAAACAACAAAGCGTTTATTAACTAATGCGTTTTCTAAAAAGCTGCGCCATCTTACCGAGCCTTTGGCAATTTCCTGATCCACAGCGCCTTTATCATACATAAACCATGTATTAATTCTTTGCAATTGAGCCGCTCGCAAGGCCATTTCGGCCTCTTCAATGATCAGTAATGGCTGCTCTCCGGTTTTATAGAATGCGCCGCCAAAATGGAGATAATTATCGTGGTTGACAATATGATGATGCTTAACCAATAAGCAGTTTCTTAACAACCTGTCGGCCAACAAATCTGCTTCATCTAATGATAATTGAGGAATAACAATAATAAACTGCAATGGGGTTTTACGGGCAAAAATAACATCACTATGTTCATTAATAAGCGGCGAAATAGTGGCAACGATTTGGGTTAAAAATATTCGATCAGCTTCAATATCAGCCTTAACATCCATTAATGCATCATCATTAAATTCAAGTAGAAATATCACCCCATGGGCCACCATTTTATTATCATGGCTTAATGCATCAAGACGATTTTCAAGATACAGCCTATTACCAATGTTCGTGATTGGGTCTAGAAAAGTATTGGCTCGAATAAATTGATCTAGCCTGCCACGCTCTTGTTTGGCATCATCTAACTCATCAAGTAAACGAGATATAGCGCGATTAATGAGCCGCGGGCGCCCATTAGTGGCTTGTGACTTTGCCGCTTTAATATCACCGTCTAGAATTAATTTACTGCGCAATGCAAGTTGCTCTACCCCCTCTAACTCATGGCCAATCCACTTTAAGCCGTATCGAACAAACACACCAATGGCACCAAGTCCGATTAACAGAATTAGCGTTTCATACCACCCCAATTGATATGCGCTAAAAGGGGGAGGCACCGCAAGCGTCATACTAAGGCCACTGTCTGCGTCAATAACATGTTGATATAAAGTAAGGTTTGAATGAGAAATACTGCGAACATCTGTTTGATAAGTAAATAAGACTTTATCAGCAACATTTAAGTGAAAACGCTGAGCATGATAAGCTTTTAATACGACTGGTAACCATGTATCTAACTGGCGCTCACCATGTTGTTGATAGTGAGCCACTATCATAGATTCGAGTTCAGTGACCTTACTTTGTTGAAACCTGTAGGTCAGCTGAATAAAGCTCATCAAGGCACAAAGTAAGAAAACAAAGGCAACGGCAGCCAAAGACACTAACCAAAAGCTGGTTAACTTTTTTGTGAGAATTTGAGTAAGCTTCATTTATCCGCTTTCCTGCTGGATTTTTATTCTTTTGTAAGTATACATAATCTAAAGAGAATATTGTCGCTTTATCCCTATGCATTGTTAAAAACAACAAAAAAGGGGCATAAGCCCCTTAATATAAAATAGTATTTACGTCTATTAACATTTTTATTAGATTAATTAATAGGCTGGTATTTTGTTAATTTTAGCCACACCTGAATCAATTGCAGCTTGTGCTACCGCGCGAGCAACATTAACCAACAATCTTGGGTCCATTGGTTTAGGTAAAACATATTCAGGCCCAAAGCTAAGTGATTTAACATTAGGGTATGCTGCTAACACTTCGCTAGGCACAGGCTCTTTGGCCAAATCAGCAATGGCATAAACCGCTGCCAGTTTCATCTCATCATTAATCACTGCCGCACGCACATCTAAAGCACCACGGAAAATAAATGGGAAACAAAGCACGTTATTAACTTGATTAGGATAATCACTGCGGCCTGTACCCATGATCAAATCTTGGCGGATATTGTGGGCAAGTTCCGGTTTAATTTCAGGATCTGGATTAGAACAAGCAAAAATTATTGGCTTAGGCGCCATCAGCTTAATATCTTCTTCAGTCAGCAAGTCAGCTCCAGATAAGCCTAAAAATGCATCAGCTCCCTCAATCACATCCTTCAAGGTGCGCTTGTCAGTGTTATTGGCGAATAATGCTTTATATTCATTTAAATCATCACGGCGAGTATGAATCACGCCCTGGCGATCCAACATATAGATGTTTTCACGTAACGCGCCACATTTTACAATCATGGTCATACAGGCAATCGCGGCTGCCCCAGCACCAAGGCAAACAAATACCGCATCTTTAATATTCTTGCCCTGAATTTCAAGCGAGTTCAGCATGCCTGCAGCTGTCACAATTGCAGTACCATGTTGGTCATCATGAAATACTGGAATATTACAGCGGGCAATCAGTTCTTTCTCAATTTCAAAACACTCAGGGGCTTTAATATCTTCTAGATTAATACCGCCAAAAGTATCTGCAATAGCCGCTACGGTATTAATAAATTCTGCTGATGTACGGTGAGTCACCTCAATATCAATAGAATCAATATTAGCAAAACGCTTAAACAATAACGATTTACCTTCCATTACAGGCTTTGAAGCCAAAGGGCCTAGATTTCCTAGCCCTAAAATAGCGGTGCCATTGGTAATAACCGCAACGGTATTTCCCTTGTTAGTATATCGATAAGCATTCTCAGGGTCGGCGGCAATTTCACGCACAGGTTCTGCAACACCAGGGCTGTATGCGAGTGCTAAATCATGGCTTGATTGTGCTGGTGTAGTTAAACAAACGGCAGTTTTGCCCGGTACGGGAAATTCATGATAATCGAGGGCTTGTTGGCGAATATCTGACATTTTATCAATCCTGATTGGCTATTATAGTGAACAGTTATCTTATAAATGATGGTTTACTCAACATCAAAGAACCTTAACAATACGCTAATATAAAGTGGATATAAATCAAAAAATCAAACTTTCACCACACATCTTACCATTACAGCATCTAAGCCATTTAATAATAACTTATCATTTATGAACTTTTAAAAATCAACAAGTTAAAAGTGTAGTAAAATAACAAACATTTATCCAATTAAACCTTAAATAGCCACTAAACCCACTAAAATATTGGTAAATATAACAACAATACCGGCCAGGCAAACTAAACTATTGTTTATCACAAAATGATCTTGAAGAAGGAGGTCGTCTGCGGAAAAATTATTTTCAAAAACAAAAAAGGCGCCTAAGGCGCCTTTATTATAATTGCATAAGCAATTACTTTTTACCAAGTGCGCCGAAACGCTTGTTGAACTTGTCAATGCGACCACCAGTATCAACAATTTTCTGAGTACCAGTGTAGAATGGGTGACATGCACCACATACGTCCAAGTGCAAGCTTTTGCCAGCAGTTGAATTGACTTTAATGATGTTGCCACAAGTACAAGTTGCGGTAATTTCTGCGTACTCTGGGTGAATACCTGTTTTCATGGGGGTTACCTTAAATTGAAGGCCATGTCGCTATCTCAACCCGAAGTTGGACACCACATGCAGTTAATAACAATATGTTTTAGGCGCAAGATAATACAGCTTCTACACTTTGCACACAAGCGGTTATTTTCACCACAGAGAACTGTCGACCAAACGCCGTTAATTTGTCGCTAGTTTGCTTGCTGTCTCGCCACCAGTTCATCAAATTTTAGTTTATCTGCTTGGACATTTTGATATTGCTTTAAAATCTCCACAGATGGGCAATCTAAGGTGGCATCGGCTTTTAATTGTTGAATATTCTGAGCTGCAAATGCCTTAGGGTTTACTTCATATATCGCCAATATGGCGCCAAATATATTCGTATTCCACTGTTTATGGTTTGCCGTTGCTATCCGCCACAGACTATCTTCTGGTAACTTATCGATGACACATTCAGATGCTGAGTATGCTTCATCAGCTATCCGTTCATGTTCATTCATCTCAACACTAATAATATTATCCTCAATAGTTTCAATAACTTTTGTGGTATTAGCCACTTCACTATCAATATTAACCCGCTGAGATTGTTGATGATTAAACTGTACTACTTCAACCGGATCCGCAGCATTTTTATGGTTTGTGGTCAGCACATTACCCGCGACTAGCGCATCAAAAGATAATTTATCTTGATTTGGACTTTGAAATTGCGCCAATGTCTCACCAGAGGGACAATTCAGTGTACTGTCAGCCTTTAACTTTTGAATATTATGATTAATAAAGGCATCTGGATTGGTTTCATAAATAGCAATCATGGCACCAAATACATTGGTTCCCCATGATTTAGCATGACTTGTACCCAACTTCCACAGGGTATCTTCGACCGATTTATTAATCGTACAGCCAGATTGACTAGCGTCTGCTGACGATGAATACCTATTATTTGTAGAGGAGTTGGTTACTGATGGGGGGGAACGACTATCCGACTTAGCTGAAACAATTTGATTACGCTGCTTGTAAGCTGTCGAAGACTTCATGGTTTTAATGGCTACTGGCTTATCAGCTTGATGACTGGCGGTATGGTGGCCTACACTGTCTTTAAACAAACTCACTGGTGAATATTGCTGCCACTTACCATTACGATACTCTGACACTATCAGTGAAGAGTTTGGGTCAATTATTTTTTCTTCACCGCGCAAAATAAAGGTATTTTGCTTATGGTCATCAACAATTAGCTTCTCTAATACTATGGTATTTTTATATTTTTGACGTATGTAGAAGGTAAGCAGTGAGAGGTCATTATGATCACTGATCACATTAACATTTAGTTTGGGTAATTCACCAGCTTCAAAGTCCATGGCTTCAATACCAATATGACTTACATCAGCGACTGCAGGTTGAGTGAATACGCTAGCTGCAAATGCCGCTAAAGCGATACATACCTGAAAGGCTTTCATTTATTAATCCTTTGTCTAACTATATTCATACACCAATATTATCGTTGTCATTGTTATCGATGCGTATCCATTATGGCTCTATCTCATTTTTATTATTGATACTTTTTTTTAACAAAGCCTTACAACTATATATAAAGACCCTGATCCGCTGCAACTAAATACTGATTTATTAATGTATTAAGCCCTATAGAGCTAGATGCCTGGCTTCAATCACTTCAAATACTCGACGATCGGCGGACTTATCATTATATTCCGTCAAAACTGCATTCGATGGGCAAGTTAATGGTACATCCTTTAACAATAAGTGAATCCGTTGTTTAGAGAATGCGATCAAATTCGATTCAAATATTGCCAGCATTGCTCCATATACACTGGTACTCCACTGCTCTTTGTAACGGTTCGCTATTTTCCACAGGGTATCACTATTATTACGCTCTATGGTGCAGTTCGCCGCAACATAAGGCTGAGTTTGTAGCGTATTGACTGAAACAGGCTTAATGGGAGTGGATGAAACTGAGTGAGCAATTACTGCTGTGCTATTTTTAGCTGCTGTAGCAGTTTGATTATCCTTAGTAGGTACTATACCTGTTGGCATTAAGGTCGCACTTTTATTTGAAATAGGTGCATCAAATAAGGCCAATGTCATGATGACAGTCCAATGATTATTTTGTAACTTTGACACAACTAACTCAGCATCTGTATCTGTAACCTCTTTATCCCCTTGAACATGCAACAAATAAGGATTCACGGTTTCAGCCGTCAACACCTGCATCACACTATGTTGGTCTTGTGTTTGTTTGATAGCAAACTGATATAAAGATAAATCAATATGTTTATCGATAAAGTTAACCTTTAATACAGGCGGCTGATCTAGTTCAAATTGACGACTATTAATACTTATATGTGATACTTGTGCAGATAGCACTTGGCTATATGTCAGCACTACAACTAGCAGGAATTTACTTATCAACTCCATCATATTCATAGCATCACCTTAGTTTTTATTGTGTTTGTTATATTTATTGCCAGTTAACGGTACACTAAGTACATCTATTGATGAATAACTTAAACTGTCTGTCTGGAAACCTATGCCTGTGTATGTTGAAGTCGCCTTACCTGTGCCCTTGCGAAGAAACTTCAGTTATCGCGTCCCTGAAAAATACCTAGCTGCATTAACCATTGGTTTACGCGTTAAAGTCCCTTTTGGACGACAACAGCTTATCGGCTTAATTACTGCCATTACAGATCAATGTGATTTAGCTGAAAACCAAATCAAAAATATCACCCAGGTACTCGACTCAGAGGCTATTTTACCAGAATCTTTATATAAGCTAACTTTATGGGCTGCACGATATTACTTTACAACCCAGGGACAAATGCTTAGCCAAGCGCTACCAGTAGCGCTTCGCAAAGGGGCGGACACAGCACCACAAGCCATCACTCTTTACGCCCTTAGCGAACAAGGTCAACAAGCTCAAGTCAGTTTACTCAACCGTGCACCCGCTCAAAAAAAGTTATTTGACGCGCTTAAATTACAGTCTATATCCCATGATGAGTTTTTAAGTTTAGAGTATAGTAAAGCCGCATTAAAAGCGCTTGAAGATAAAGGCTGGGTTGAGCAAAAAACACAAGCTATCACCATTGATTTAGCCTGGCGCCAGCAATTAGACATCACCGAAACACCCCATAAACTCAACAAGCAACAAGCCGTAGCGGTATCGATTTTAAATCAACAACAAGGCTTCCACTGTAGTTTGCTCGAAGGTATTACCGGCTCAGGCAAAACAGAAGTGTATTTAGCCGTACTTGAAACCGTATTAAAACAGGGTAAGCAGGCGCTTATTTTGGTGCCTGAAATTGGTTTAACACCACAAACAATTAATCGTTTTAAACGTCGATTTGCTGTCAATATTGCGGTCATTCATTCCGGGCTTACCGACAACCAACGCCTTGATGCCTGGCGGCAAGCTAGAAGCGGCCAAGCCGCAATTATTATTGGCACCCGCTCGGCATTATTTACCCCAATGCCTTTTCCTGGGGTCATTATTTTAGATGAAGAACATGATGCCAGCTTTAAGCAACAAGAAGGCGTGCGCTACCATGCGCGCGACTTAGCCGTTATGCGAGGGCACTATGAAGACATCCCTGTCATTTTAGGCACAGCTACGCCCTCTTTAGAGTCATTGCAAAATGCCATATCTGGCCGATATCATCATCTGACGTTAAGTGAACGAGCCGGTGCGGCGCAAAAGGTTAAGCAAGGGATTATTGATATCACTAACCAGCCGCTTAAGCATGGTATGTCGGCCTCATTGATTAATGAAATGCGCATGCATTTAGATGCCGGCAATCAAGTGTTATTGTTTTTAAATCGTCGTGGCTTCGCGCCAGCATTGTTATGCCACGAGTGTGGGCATTTGCACGAGTGTGATCGCTGCGATGCTTTTTTTACTGTCCACCAAGGGTTGAACGAAATTTGCTGTCACCATTGTGGCAATCAATACGCCATTCCTAAGCAGTGTCATAAATGTGGTAGCACTATGTTAATGGGCCATGGTTTAGGCACTGAACAACTCGAACAAGCATTGACCACATTGTTTCCCAAGTACCCGGTAGTGCGTATAGACCGCGATACCACAAGACGTAAAGGATCGTTAGAAAAACAACTCCACGGTATTCATAAAGGGGAATATAAAATTCTAGTCGGCACCCAAATGTTGGCTAAAGGTCACCACTTTCCAGATGTGACCTTAGTCGGCTTATTAGATGTAGACGGTGCATTATTCAGTGCCGACTTTCGCGCACCTGAGCGGTTTGGTCAGCTGTACACCCAAGTATCTGGCCGTGCTGGGCGTGCTGATAAACCTGGTAAAGTATTACTGCAAACCCACCAAAGCGATAACCCATTACTGCGCAGTTTATTGCGCCAAGGTTACGGTGAATTTGCCCGAGAACAACTCAAAGAGCGTCAACTAGCTTTACTGCCACCGGCTTGGCACATGGTGCTTATTCGAGCTGAAGCGCACTTAGCTGCTGATGCCGACAGTTTTCTTAATCAAGTCAGCCAACTGCTGCCGCAAGATAAAGATTTTGAAATTATAGGCCCTATTCCGGCGCCATTAGACAGAAAAGCAGGCAAATATCGCCGCCAGTTAATGTTTCAAGCTAAGTCACGGCAACGATTACAAATCGAATTTGAAAAAATTATTGAATTCATAGAGCAACTGCCACAAAACAAAAAGTGCCGTTGGAGCATAGATCGCGACCCACAAGACCTAATGTAACGGGTAATATGTAACGTATTTAGGGTAAACCAAATATCAATTCTGAAAAAATTCTGCCAAGTACATAGCAATTTACCCCCATAAGCGGCTAAAATATGCGGTTCTGTCGTGTCATTCATTTACGAATTTAGTGCAAGCAAAGGCCCATGAAATCACATATTGAATCTTTACTACAACAAACCATCGCCTCGTTTATAGAACAAGGTATTGTACCTGCTGATTTTCAAGCCCGTATTCAGGTGGATCGCACTAAAGATAAAAGCCATGGTGATCTGGCCAGCAACTTAGCAATGATGCTCACTAAAGTTATCGGCAAACCGCCTCGTGACGTAGCACAACTGATTATTGATACTCTGCCGAAATCATCTCATGTGGCAAAAGTGGAAATAGCAGGCCCAGGGTTTATTAACTTTTTTATTGATGACAATGCACTGGCGAATCAATTACAGCAAGCACTTAATGACACCCATTTAGGGGTAAAGCTGCCGGCCAAACAAACTATTGTTGTCGATTACTCCTCACCTAATTTAGCCAAAGAAATGCACGTAGGTCATCTGCGCTCAACCATTATTGGTGACAGTGTGGTGCGCGCATTGGAATTTTTAGGCCATAACGTTATTCGTCAAAACCATGTTGGCGACTGGGGCACCCAGTTCGGCATGCTATTAGCGTATATGGAAGAACTTCGTGCCGCCAACGGCGAACAAGCAACATTAGAATTATCCGACTTAGAAATTTTCTACCGTGCTGCCAAAGTCCGTTTTGATGAATCGACAGATTTTGCCACCCGCGCCCGCCAATTAGTGGTTAAGCTGCAATCAGGCGATGAATATTGTAATAAGCTATGGCGTGAGTTTAATGATATTTCATTAAGCCATTGTTTAGAGGTATACCAACGTTTAGGCGTAAGCTTAACCCGTAACGACGTACACGGTGAAAGTGCTTACAATGCTGATTTAGACCAAGTGGTTGCCGATTTAGATAGCCAGGGTTTATTGACCGAAAGTAATGGCGCTAAAGTTGTTTTTCAAAATGAATTCAAAACAAAAGAAGGTGAGCCACTGCCGGTTATTATTAAAAAAGCCGATGGCGGTTACCTGTATGCCACCACAGATTTAGCTGCAATGCGCTATCGTTCAAGTGTATTAAAAGCTGATCGCGCCCTCTATTTTGTTGATTTACGTCAAGCTCTTCACTTTCAACAAGTGTTCAAACTTGCTCGTTTAGCCAAATTCGTTCGCCCTGAAATGACCTTAGAGCACACAGGTTTTGGCACCATGAACGGTGAAGATGGTCGTCCATTTAAAACCCGTAGCGGCGGCGTGGTTAAATTAGTCGACTTACTTGATGAAGCCAACGTACGCGCCCTTGAGTTAGTGCGCAGCAAAAATCCAGACATGGACCAAGCCACATTAACTGAAATCGCTCGCGTGGTTGGAATTAGCGCGGTTAAATACGCTGATTTATCTAAAAACAGAACCAGTGATTACATCTTTAGCTTTGAGCAAATGTTAAGTTTTGAAGGTAATACAGCGCCTTACTTACTATACGCTTACACCCGTGTAGCGGGTATTTTTAAACGCGCTGACGACATAGACCTAAGCCAAGCTAAAGTTGTATTAGAGCATGAAAAAGAAAAAGATTTAGGTACCAAACTTGCCCAGTTTAATGAAGTACTAACACGCATGACAGACAAAGGTCAGCCACATGTGTTATGTGCTTATTTGTATGAATTAGCAAGCGAGTTTTCTAGCTTTTATGAAGCTTGCCCTGTACTTGCTGCAGACACAGATTCACAAAAACAAAGCCGCTTACTGTTAGCACAATTAACCGCTAACACCTTAAAAACAGGTTTGTCGTTATTAGGCATTGAAACCTTAGAGCGCATGTAAATATGAGCCGAGATTACGCTAACCGTAAACCTAAACCTGTGGCAAAAGCAGCTAAAAACACGCGGGCCTCAAAACGCAAAGACGCACGCACTATGCCAATCATCCCATGGTTATTGGCAATAGTATTAGTTTCCGGTTTTGGCTATTTTTTATGGACGATTAATGGCAGCTCTGCAACAGGCTCGTCAACGACTAATAAAGCTGACAAGCCAATGACTAAACCGGCTGCAGCAAAAAAAGATCCTAATGAACTGCCGCCTAAACCTCAAGAGGAATGGACCTATCTTGAAGAGTTAGAGAACAAACAGGTGGAGGTTGACGTACCAAACTCTGGGGTGGTGTCTAGCGGACTATATCAAATGCAATGTGGCTCATTCCGTCAAGAAAGCCAAGCAAATGAGATGAAGGCGCGTATTGCCTTTATGGGTATGGAAGCACTCGTTAAGCGTTCAGAAGGCGCTAACGGAATTTGGTATCGAGTCGTTTTAGGGCCTTTTGAAAGCAAACGTGATGGTGAGCGCGGTCGTCATAAAATGCAAAAAGGCGGCATAAATACCTGCCAAATTTGGTTATGGCAATAACGCTACCTTAACTGCCATTCTAATAGCCCGAGTCATCGGGCTTTTTCATAAATGAATGTTCATCTTCTTCACTTGAAAACCTTCATCTTCTACCCCATATCCTTTATATCAATCAGCGCCCTGTTTAAAGGTTGCTGAGTTTAGTGAAGAGGATTAACCGTGACTACAATCGTATCTGTTCGCCGCAATAACCAAGTTGTCATCGCAGGTGACGGCCAAGTTTCCTTAGGCAATACTGTAATGAAAGGTAATGCGCGTAAAGTGCGTCGTCTGTATCACAATAAAGTGCTGGCGGGTTTTGCTGGCGGCACCGCCGATGCATTCACCTTATTTGAGCGCTTTGAAACCAAGCTAGAAATGCATCAAGGCCACTTGCTTAAGTCTGCTGTCGAGTTAGCCAAAGATTGGCGTACCGACAAAATGCTGCGTAAATTAGAAGCCATGCTAGTGGTAGCCGATGAAAAAGAGTCATTAATCATCACAGGTAACGGCGATGTGGTGCAACCAGAATATGATTTAATTGCCATTGGCTCAGGCGGCAACTATGCCCACGCATCAGCACTTGCCCTATTACAGAATACCGAATTAAGCGCGCAAGACATCGCAGAAAAATCACTGACCATTGCTGGTGATATTTGTGTATTCACCAACCAATTCAAAACTATCGAAAAGCTAGATTACTAATTCGAGCGTTAATAAAGGAACAGTTATGTCTGAAATGACCCCTCGCGAAATTGTCCACGAACTCGATTCGCACATTATTGGCCAAAAAAATGCTAAACGCTCAGTCGCTGTTGCCCTTCGTAATCGCTGGCGCCGCATGCAACTTGAAGTGTCATTGCGCCAAGAAGTCACCCCAAAAAATATTTTAATGATCGGCCCTACCGGTGTCGGTAAAACCGAAATAGCCCGCCGTTTAGCTAAATTAGCTAACGCACCTTTTATTAAAGTTGAGGCAACTAAGTTTACCGAAGTCGGTTATGTCGGCAAAGAAGTCGAGCAAATCATTCGTGACTTAACCGACTCTGCGGTGAAAATGACCCGTGAACTGCAAATGAAAAAGTGCCGTTTTCGCGCGGAAGAATTAGCTGAAGAACGCATTTTAGATGCACTCCTGCCTAAGCCGAAAGAAGACTGGGAAGCTGACAAAAAAGAAGATTCGGGTACCCGTCAAATTTTCCGTAAAAAGTTACGCGAAGGTCAATTAGACGACAAAGAGATTGAGATAGATGTTACCGCGCCGCAAATTGGCGTGGAAATCATGTCACCACCAGGCATGGAAGAAATGACTAATCAGCTACAAGGGTTATTTCAAAATTTAGGTCAAAATACCTCAAAGCGTAAGAAGATGAAAATCAAAGACGCTTACAAACAGTTAATTGAAGATGAAGCCGCGAAACTGGTGAATCAAGAAGATTTAAAAGAACAAGCTATTGAATTGGTAGAACAACATGGCATTGTGTTTTTAGATGAAATTGACAAAATTTGTAAACGTGGCGAAACCTCAGGCCCGGACGTATCCCGTGAAGGTGTACAACGTGACTTACTGCCATTAGTTGAAGGCTGTACTGTTAGCACTAAACACGGCATGGTGAAAACAGATCACATTTTGTTTATTGCTTCTGGTGCATTCCAGATGTCAAAACCATCGGACCTTATTCCCGAACTACAAGGTCGTCTACCTATTCGCGTTGAGTTAGATGCGCTAACGGCCAATGATTTTAAACGTATTCTCACTGAACCTCATGCTTCATTGACCGAACAATATATCGCGTTGATGGGCACTGAAGGCGTTACAGTCGAGTTTGCTGAATCAGGTATTGAACGCATTGCCGAAGCCGCTTGGCAAGTTAACGAGCGCACAGAAAACATTGGTGCTCGCCGTTTACATACTGTGATGGAAAAACTGATGGAAGAGATCTCATACGAGGCATCTGAAATATCAGGTTCTAGCTTTGTCATTGATGCAGAATACGTTAATAAGCACCTAGATGCCTTCGTACAAGATGAAGATTTAAGCCGCTTTATTCTGTAATTGGCATCATCGATAACAGGTATAAATAGTGGCCTAAGCGAAGCACATCACGTTTAGACATGACAGAAATTGGATTAACGCTAAAATCGAGTATGATTAACATATTCGGTTTAACGTTAATCCTTTTTTATGGCTAAAGGGTTTATGGCTCAATATTTTTATAAGCCTACAATGGTTTTTTATGACGAGATTTTTTAAAAGGTAATCATATGTCAGCTGCCGCACCTGATGTCACGGGTATCAAACTTAAGCGTAAGTCCAAACTATTAGAAGTCAGCTTCGACAATGGCCAAACCCACAGTATTAGCTGTGAAATGCTACGTGTTCACTCACCATCGGCTGAAGTACAGCGCCATGGCAACCCAGTATTAGTGACTCATAAAAAAGAGGTTAACATTACTGCCATTGAACCTGTTGGTAATTATGCGGTAAAAATTATCTTTGATGATGGCCATGATACAGGCTTGTTTTCATGGCAGGTTTTATTTAATTTATGCACAAATCAGGTTGAACTTTGGCAACAGTATTTAGCCAGACTACGGGCAGAGAAAGGATCACGTGAAGCCTTGATTTCGATGAATATTAAGTATTCATAAGATTCTAGTAGGCCTGAACATTGAAGCTGCTTCTTGTATTAACAGGCCTGTTTTATTTCGAAACATTACCGTTAACTTAGCTTTGAATCAAAAACTGTAATAACAATATCACAGCTTTTTGAATTCAAGATTGATTAAAGCTGACAAACTGAAATATCAATTTCAGGTGTATAGGCAGGTTGAGCAACTGCTTTTCTTAACACTTCTGCTCCTGTTTCATGATCAATGCTGATAATTTCCCACTTTTTAAATTTCTCAGAACTTACTAGTACTCTTATTTCATTACCGCAAACCTGAGGCAAGATATCTGTACGAGTCCAATAAACTGGAATGTCCCAGCTATTGTTAACCTTATAACAGCTACCTAAACGGGAAGTCGCCGCCTTAAATTGATTGCCTTGGTTACAAGCGATGATATTTGGCTGGGTATCAATCACTAAGGAGTTTGGCTTTAATGTAAGGTCAGTTTCTATCAGACCTGAGCTTTTCACCAATAAAGATGAACCGGTTGAAAGCAATACATAAACGTCGTCATTCATTTCGAAAAATTGCGAAACATAGCCTTCCTTAATCGGCCAATATTGGGCTGGTGCATCTTTTTCTGGAATAAGCCCTACATACGGCTCATTATTACCTTCATCTGTTAATTTATAGCCACCAATTAATAGACCACGTTTAGTCATTAATCCTGCGGCACTAACACTGTCTAATTCGGTTGTAACAACAGCTCCTGAAGGTAGCTCAAACTCCACAGAAGAAACGCTAAAATTAACCAAAAACAGCATTGTTACTACTTGAAATGACATGCAAAACATATGCTTAATTTGCTTTATGTGTTTCATGATATTTATACACCGTAAATAATGTTCCGCGAGTAAAAGCGCCAATAGTAAACAACCGATCTCTATCATTGGGTTTTAAATGAATGCAACCATGTGAAGGTGCAAGCCGTACAGGTAAACCTAATGCTGTTTCAGCTTCATTATCAGGCGTCGTATGAAACATTTGACCAGAAAGAACCTCTTTACCATCTAATACTTTATTGCCATTTAAATCTTTGTACCAACGAATGGCTACAGGTCCAAAATCATTAAATACCCATCTGCTTGGTACAATCCTTTTACCATATAGCTGATGATTCATGTCCATAATGGCATCTCGAGTTACTGTATTAAACAGTTGATTTAAGCTGCCCCATTTTCCACTTGGTAATGCATACCATATATCCCTCTTCAAAGGCATATCCATTAACTCTGTTCCCCAAGTGAGTTTGGACATTGGCCAAGTGGGAGTTCTATATGCTTCAGCCTTATCAATTATGTATGTTCCTGGCCAAGTCGGTTCTTCTGCCATCTGAGGGTCATTACCCATTTTTGAGGGGCCGCCCATTGCTTCAAAACGAGCAATGTCTCTGCCATCTCGATTAATAATCAACAAATTTTGACCAGGGTAAAAATGAATATCCATATAATTCGAACTCCATTTGATGTTTCAAACAACTAATAATTTCAATTTATTACGGTAGTTATAACTTGATTTTATTACTTCAAAAGGTTTTTATCTATAATCACAAATAGCTATATAAAGTATAAATTGGGAGCGAGAAGTTGGGAGGCTTAAATTACCAGCGAGTCCAATTTATACTCCAACATTTAAACTCTATGCAAAATTTATTGCATTAACCTAAATCGATAATTATTTAAGTAAAGTGATGAGTCCATCTACAGAAGTTGGGGGATTAGCACCACAAAACAAAAATGCCAGCATTTCTGCTGGCATTCTTAATTCAACTATTAACTAGTTCAAGCTTAAACCGCTGATTGAATAATCACGCTGCCTGCTTTCTTAGTATAAGAGTCGATTTGATCGAAGTTCAAATAACGGTAAGTATCAGCTGCAGTAGCATCTAATTCTTTAGCGTAAGTTTGATACTCTTCAACCGAAGGTAAGCGACCTAACAAGGCTGCTACTGCGGCTAACTCAGCTGACGCTAAGTAGACGTTTGCACCTGTGCCTAAACGGTTAGGGAAGTTACGAGTAGAAGTTGAAACTACCGTTGCACCTTCAGCAACACGTGCTTGGTTACCCATACATAGAGAACAACCAGGGATCTCGATGCGAGCACCAACACGGCCGAAGATTGAGTAATAACCTTCTTCAGTTAACTGATCTCTGTCCATCTTAGTTGGTGGGGCAATCCATAAACGTGTTGGTAGTGTTTTAGCAAACTTGTCTAACATCTTACCGGTTGCACGGAAGTGACCGATGTTTGTCATACAAGAACCCACGAACACTTCGTCAATCTGAGTTTGTGCAACGCTTGATAATAATACGGCATCATCAGGATCATTTGGTGCACAAAGAATTGGTTCTTTGATGTCATTTAAATCGATTTCGATAATTTCAGCATATTCTGCGTCTTTATCAGCTTCCATTAACTCTGGGTTAGCAATCCACTCTTGCATCGCTGTAATACGACGCTCAATGGTACGACGATCGCCATAACCTTCACTGATCATCCACTTTAACATCACGATGTTAGAGTTTAGGTATTCAATGATAGGCTCTTTATCAAGCTTAATAGTACAACCTGCTGCACTACGTTCTGCCGATGCATCAGATAACTCAAATGCTTGCTCTACTTTTAAGTGCTCAAGACCTTCAATTTCTAATACGCGACCAGAGAAAGCATTGATTTTGCCTTTTTTCTCAACGGTTAACAAACCCATTTCTATCGCTTTTAACGGGATAGCATGTACTAGGTCACGTAATGTGATACCGGGTTGCATTTCACCTTTAAAGCGGACTAAAACTGATTCAGGCATATCAAGTGGCATTACACCAGTTGCTGCAGCAAACGCTACAAGGCCAGAACCCGCAGGGAAAGAAATACCAATAGGGAAGCGAGTATGCGAGTCACCACCAGTACCTACGGTATCAGGCAGTAGCATACGGTTTAACCACGAGTGAATAACCCCATCACCTGGACGCAATGCTACGCCGCCACGGTTCATGATGAAATCAGGTAACGTGTGGTGCGTGTCAACGTCAACCGGCTTAGGATAAGCCGCGGTATGACAGAATGACTGCATAGTTAAGTCAGCGCTGAAGCCTAAACAAGCTAAATCTTTTAGCTCGTCACGGGTCATTGGGCCAGTGGTGTCTTGTGAACCCACTGAGGTCATTTTAGGTTCGCAATATTGACCAGGACGAATCCCTTTAACGCCACATGCTTTACCGACCATTTTCTGTGCAAGGGTAAAACCCTTGTTTGTGACAACAACATCTTGTGGACGTACGAATACGTCTGACGCTGGTAATCCTAATGTTTCACGGGCACGGTCAGTTAAACCACGACCAATGATCAATGGAATACGGCCACCTGCACGAACTTCGTCTAATAGTACGTCTGTTTTCAGTTCAAACGTAGAGATGACTTCATCAGTGCCACCACGCTTAACAACGCCTTCGTATGGATAAATGTCGATTACATCGCCCATTTCCATATTATCAACGTTTAACTCGATCGGTAATGCACCCGCATCTTCCATAGTGTTGAAGAAAATCGGTGCAATCTTGTTACCTAAACAGAAGCCACCAGCACGCTTGTTAGGCACATAAGGGATATCATCGCCCATGAACCACAATACTGAGTTAGTTGCTGATTTACGTGAAGAGCCGGTACCTACAACGTCACCGACATAAACAAGCGGATGACCTTTTTGTTTTAGGGCTTCGATTTCTTTAATTGGACCCACTTCGCCAGACACATCAGGGACGATACCGTCACGGGCGTTTTTCAGCATAGCAAGTGCATGCAATGGGATATCTGGACGTGACCATGCATCTGGTGCAGGTGACAAGTCATCAGTGTTGGTTTCGCCAGCCACTTTAAATACCGTTAACGTCACTTTGTCAGCAAGTTTAGGACGGTTTAAGAACCAATCTGCATTTGCCCAAGCTTCTACAACTTGCTTTGCTGATGCGTTACCAGCTTGCATTTTCTCTACCACGTCGTGGTAAGAATCAAACATTAATAAGGTGTTTGATAATGCTTTAACTGATAATGGCGCTAATGCTGGGTTATCTAATTGAGCAATTAACGGCTCAATGTTATAACCACCCTGCATAGTACCAAGTAACTCTACGGCACGATCAGCTGATAATATAGGTGATTTTACAGTGCCTTTTGCCACTGCATCTAAGAATGCCGCTTTCACATAGGCAGCTTCATCAACACCTGGTGGAATACGGTTTTCTAATAAGTCGAGAATTAACGCCTCTTCACCCGCAAGTGGAGTCTCAACTAATTTTACTAATTCAGCCACTTGTTGTGCATCTAATGGCTTAGGGACTACACCCTCTGCAGCACGCTCTGCGACGTGTTTACGATATGCTTCTAGCACGGCAACATTCCTCTTTGTTTGACGCCTAACGGCGAAAGTCAGCGTACGTATTGTTACGCTGATAATTCCACAGGTTCGGGCTTGAAATCCGACATTTAGTATACTACAGCTTTATAAAAGTATGAATCTGCTCACCCTGTTACTAAGATGAAATCTACGTGATTTTTTTGCACTACCGATAATGTAAAGCCTAATTTAAACAATTAAAATTAGACAATAGTTTGAAAAAACAATAAAAAACATAAAACTCAAATACTTACACCTACACCACTGATTCAAATCATCTGTAATCTATCTCACACATTAAAAATAAATATTTTTAATAATTTGTATTTTTAATGAACTCATTTAGGGAAAGCGTTACCCTAATGGCTCTTTCTGACCAATATTGAGTTTTTTATGGCAAATGTTGATATCAAAGCGATCATTTTTGACATGGATGGTGTACTTATCGATTCCGAACCCGCATGGCAACAAGCTGAGATCGCGATTTTAAACGCACTCGGGCTATCACTTACGTTAGAAGATGTGGAAAGTACCACTGGGTTTCGCATTGATCAAGTCGTGCGTTATTGGCATCAGCGCTACCCTTGGAACAACTACGATAATGCCCATACAGCTAATGCTATCGTTGCAGAAGTGGTGAATATTATTCGCCAACAAGGTCAAGTGATGGACGGCATTATCGCCACGCTCAATTTTTGTCAGCAACAAGGGTTAAAAATAGGGCTAGCAACCTCTTCCCCAAGTCTTATTATTGATGCTGTGTTAGATAAGCTTGGTATTCAGCATTATTTTGAGGCGATTACCTCAGCGGAGTGTTTAGCAAGGGGCAAACCCCACCCTGAAGTATATTTAAATTGTGCTACCGCACTCAACATTGATGCAGAAAACTGCTTAGCAATTGAGGATTCATTTAATGGATTAATTGCCGCTAGAGCGGCCTCTATGCAAACGATTGCGATCCCTGCACCGCAATTAGCAACACAAGCTAAATGGGTTATTGCGCATCATCAAGTGGCTGATGCTAACGCAATTACTGATATACTCAAACAGCATTATCGATAAGTGTTTATCACTAATACAATCAAGGCAGCTTAAGCTGCCTTGATTAAATGCTTTTAGAAGTTCTTACCAATGAATAAGTAAAATGCTCGGTCACCGGTGTCACTAAAACCAAAGCCTAATGCCGCAGGCCCCCAAGAAGTATCCGTACCTAAGTATAGACTTCCTGAAAAAATAAGATCTTTAATATCAACATCGTCACGCACATACCAGACATTTCCCGCTTCAAAACTCGTGCCTAAATATAATGGCATATCGGTAATCAATACATCTCGGCCTAAATCATACTGGTAAATCACCGCGCCAAAAACTTTATGTGCTCCAGCAAGCGCACCTTTATGAAAACCGGATAAATTTAAAAAACCACCTAAATTACTTAAGTGAATTGAAAAATCACCGTCACTTTCTACTGTAGATAAAGCCATCTTACCCACAATCGCATGATGTCCTAAATTAAGTGCCCCTTTCCAATCGGCGTCGACTTGCCAGGTTTTATCACTCGCATCAGCAAAGCTTGAGGACATGTAGTTTTCGTGTCGATAGTAACCCGCTAAGGTAAAACGATTACCGTCTGTCGGAAAACTAATACTGTTTAAGGTGTCGTAAGCCATTTTTATATAGCCACCATAGGTTTCATAATCAAACTTGCCCGTAAACACGGCGTTATTGGTAATTTTCCCTAGCTCGCCTATGAAACCCAGCTCGATAACTCCTGATGAAGAATAGTTGTATCCTAAACCTGCTATAAGCGTGGATACGTCGTTATCTAATTTATAAAGCAACTGATTTTCATCATATAAGTCCCAGCTTTTCATCTCATATTGATATCGAGTAATAGCATAGGTATCTTGATCTCTATCCAATGGCTGATAAAATTCAGTCGCTATACGTTTTTGAAAGCCGAGCTCTAATTCATTACGCCATTCACCACCGTTCTCCGTTAAATCCGTCATTGCATAGGCTAAATTTAAGGTTACCGCTGAATCTAAGCTAAAATCATCTTCCCAATTGAAACCTGCATCAAAATAATTTGGCCCCCAAGATTTCGCTTTAGATTTAACCGTCAAAATACGGCCAAGTTCTGTATCCTTGAATTCGATGTCGACACTTTCAAAACGGTTTAGTGCATAAACACGTTTTACCGCCGCCTCTAATTCCTCTTTGGTAATTATCTGACCTGGCTTTATCTGTAAACTATCGTGGATCAATTTATCATTAACTTTAGATTCATTATTTAATACAACTTGATAAATCGGTTGTTTAATTGGATTATTCCAACGTAAACGTTTTTGCTGTTTGGCGTTGAGATAAGCCTTATATTCCGCATCAGACACTGACAATTTAGCCAGTTGATCATATTTCAACTGCGCGGCTTGCTCACCTATCACCAGAGCCTGGGGCATAATCGAAAAGTCTGTCGTGCTAAGATTATCAATCCAAGGTCTGATTAAAATATCGTTTTCTTTTAACAGCTGCTTTTGACGTGCGGTACTGGCTTGAGTCAAGATAGTTGACAATTGTTCAAGCACTGCAATAGTGCTGTTTAACTGGCTTTGTTGAGTTAAAGGCGAGCCAATATCAACCGCAATGATGATGTCTGCACCCATGCCTTGCACGACATCAATGGGCATATTGTTCGCTATACCGCCATCGACTAATAACATACCATCAATATTAGCAGGCTGCAGTGCACCTGGCACTGTGGCGGATGCTTGCATCGCTTTGGAAATACTGCCGTGAGCGATAACAACAGCTTCACTAGTGGCTAGATTTGTCGCAACGGCCCGGAAGGGAATAGCCAGATCATCAAAGTCACCAAATTGCTCAACTAAATCTGTTGAGTGGCGTAACAACTGCGACATAGTCTGACCCTGTAACAGTCCTGATGGCGAGGTAATTTTGCCGTTATTAAATCCTACACTCAGTGGAATATTGTATTTATCTCTTAATTGTTTATTACGATAGGATAAGTTTTCTCTAGGAATTGTATCTGAATAGCCGGTATCCCACGCGCCAGATAACATAATAGATTCGATTTCATCAGCACTAAAACCTAAAGCGTACATGCCTGCGACATAAGCGCCAATACTGGTTCCTGCCACATAATCTACAGGGATATTATTGGCTTCTAATACTTGTAACACACCAATATGGGCAGCGCCTTTAGCACCTCCACCACTGAGCACTAAGCCAATTGTAGGTCTTTCTTTAAATGTTTTTTGTGGTGCAACGTCAGCATGTGCCGAGCCGAAAACAAATAGCGCCATAACAGTGGCACTAATCAATCTAACCGGTAGTATTGACCTAAAAATGACCAACTTAGTTATCCTAAATACAATTAAAATCGTTAATATTCTAGCAAAGAATCACTACCTCCCCCTAATTCAATTCTGAAAAGTGAGCGCTTTTTCTTTGATGTTAATGCCAATAAAAGTATCGAAATCTGATCGAGGCATCGGCTTAGCAAAATAATAACCTTGGATAAGGTAACAACCACGACTAAATACTTGCTCTAATTGCTCTTGAGTTTCAACGCCTTCGGCAACAACTTGTAATTTAAGATTACGTGCCAATTCGATAATACTCGATACGATCGCTTGATCAGCCTGATTCTCAGCAATGTGAATTAAGAATGAACGGTCAATTTTAAGCGTATTAACCTCAAACGATCGCAAATAGGCCAACGATGAATATCCTGTACCAAAGTCATCAATCGCCACTTGTACACCTAGGACTTTTAATTGAGATAAATGTTGAGTAGCAACATGTATCTCTTTCATTAACACTCCTTCAGTAATTTCAAGACATAGGTTTGTTGCCGGAAAGCCCGTTTCAGCTAATGCTGTTTCAACTGACTCAATAAAGCCACTTTGCCTAAACTGTACCGCTGAAACATTGACTGATAATTTAAATTCTTGACCATAATGTTGATACCAATGGACACCGTCAAGACAAGCTTGCTTAAGTACCCAGGTATCAATATCGATGATTAATCCACACGATTCAGCTACGGGTATAAAAATGTCGGGACGAATATAACCACCCATTGGGTGCTTCCAACGAATTAACGCCTCCATCCCCATACAATGGTCATTATGCAGAATGTCTATTTGAGGTTGATAATGCAATTCAAACTCATCTCGTTCTATTGCTTTACGCAAATCAGATTCTAAGCGTAAATGGTAAAGAGCTTCAGAGTTTCGCTCTGCTGAATAATATTGAAAATTGCCTCGGCCTTCATCTTTAGCATGATACATGGCTAAGTCTGCATTTTTAATCAGCACTTCTGAATCTTGACAGTCTTCAGGCCAACAACTAATTCCTATACTGGTTGAAATAAAAAACTCACGTCCACATAGCTTAAATGGCTGTTCAATTTGCGCTAATAATTGACTAGCCAGACGATTAATTTGATCAATATCATCCACATCACGCAATAAAATAACAAACTCATCACCGCCAAAACGGCATAACAAATGGTCTGCATGTAGACAAGATTGAAGACGGTTTGCGGCCTCAATGAGTAATGCATCCCCCATACTGTGCCCAAAGGAATCATTAACTGATTTAAAGCGATCTAAATCTAAAAACATTAACGCTAACTTTTCATCACTACTTCTAGCATTTTCAATTACTTGATTCAATAAGGTGACAAATTGCGTACGATTTGCAAGGCCTGTAAGCGGATCGTTATTGGCTAATCGCTGTAATTTAAATTCACTTTGTTTTCGCTCAGTCATATCAGAAAACACCACCACATAATGCTGGGCCGCGCCGGTAAAATTAAGCATTTTAGAGATATTTAACCACACTGGGCAAGTTTGATTATCTGCACATAATAGTTCGCGCTCACCACTCCAAAACGTGTTCTGGCTAAACAATTTATCGACATTTAACGATTCTTGGCTAGATAAGACTAAGTCAGCGAATTGTTTACCTAATAATTCTGGCCCCCGTATAGCCAGAATTTTATTTGCAGCAAGATTACTAATTTTGACACATTTATCAGCATCAAGAATAAGCATACCTTCAGATGTATTTTCAAAAGCTTCAGCTAATAAATTCACTTCGCTTTCTAATTCACGCTGTAAGGTAATATCAGAGTAAATCCGGCTGCACGGCTTAATCGACCGTTAGCTAACCAGGATATAGCGCGCCCTCTTACTCTAAGCCAGCGCCAACCTTTCGACTCATGACGATATCGAAAATCCACATCAATCATCTCTGCTTTAGACTTTAGCAACTCGTACCAAGCTTGGGTAACACGGTCCATGTCTTCTGGATGAATTGGAATATCGATAAGTTTCGAAAAAATATTCGGCTTATCTCCCAGTAAACCACCACGATTCTCTAGGGAAAAGATCTTGCTATTGTCACACCATTCCCACAAATCGGAGCCACTGCCACGAAGTGCTTGAGACAATCTATCATCACTTTCTATTAATGCCTGATTCACTTTTTTAAAGCGCATCACTTGACGATGACGATATAAAGATAAAATAAATGCCAAAAACAGAATAATAAACAGCAGCATTCCCTTAAAAATCTGAGATTGCCACCAATACTCTTCTACTGTGAAACTAAATTGAAATGGATGCGTTGACCATATGCTATGTTTTTTATAATGCAACTCAAGAGTATATTCTCCTGCACTTAAACCGCTAACATTGATTTGGGACTGACCCTCCAACAATACAAAGCTGGATTTTTTTTGGCCACGTTGCAGTAAACGATATTTTAAGCTCATGGGACTTTCGTCAAGATAGTCTAGATTAGATATTTGAAAACTAACCAAACTTGCCCCAGGCTCGACTGTTTTGAGCTGTTCTGGTAATAAAAACAAATCCGTTTTATCACCGTAATAAATCGAAACAGACTCAAGAAACACTTCTTTATTAACGATGCGATTAACTAATAACTCAGGCGCAATGAGCATTACGCCATTAGGCGTACCAATGTATAAACCGACAGAGGGCTGGTAAAGCACTGCACCTTCATTAAGTTCATCTGAAATAAACCCATCATGTTGGGTAAATGACACTGGAAGTTGAGTCTGCTTGTTAACTTTAATGATTGCTCTTGAACAACCGATTAAGAAGTCATCTTCGGTTTCATTCAGAAACATCACCACGTTACATTCAATATGCCACTTATCATTGAAATTAGTCATCTGCGCGGTAGCAATATTATATTCAAATACCCCATTCTGCGCGGTACCAATCCATAATATATTGGGGCTAACCTCAATAAGATGAGTAATACTGGGTTGCATCTCTAAGGGCAAAAACGCATCTTTAATTGGGGTAAATTTGAAGCTACCATCTACATAACCAAAAATATCTCTACCACCTAACCATAATCTATTACTCGCATCACGGCTCATAGTTCGAAATAGAATTTTACCTTTCGGGGTTTGTAAGTCTGTCACTGGCACAGCCTGAATATCTGTCGCGCCATCTTGCCAGAAATAAAGTCCTTGATTAGTTGAAAACCATATGCGGCTTGGTATATCAGGATCAAAATAACTCATGTAAACGACACTTTGCCTCAATGACTTAGTACCGCCACTCCACTGATGAAAGTCTCGGGCTACATGGGTCTGTTTATTAACCACAAACAAACCATTTGTCGTTGATAACAATATATGATCAGTATCAAGGTCAGATATTTGATAAATACTATCATTCAGCTCAAAACTATCAGGCACTACTCTGACAGACTGCTTAGTCGCCGTATCAACCACTTCCAAACCACCATCAGTCCCTAGCCAAACTGTATTATCTTGTTGATGTATTGACCAAATCATTTCATTTTTAAGTTTATACGGTGGAGACTTATTAAACGTATCGACAATAAAACTAGGAGACAATGCAGCCAATGCAAGCCCATCTCCAGTACCGCCAATCCAGAAAAGATTATTATTATCAATAGCAAGTGCTTGAACATAATCAATATTGGCAAGACTTTTTAATGAGTCATGATAATTAATAGTTTCATCTGTATCGACATTCCATGAGATTAATCCAATGCGGCTACCGAGCCAGAGCAAGCCTTTACTGTCTTGTACAATTTTTTTAATATAGAAAGATTTTCCATTAACTGGAGCGATTGTTTTTTGCGCTAAATCAACCTTAAATAATCCCTTAGAACTAATAAGCCATATACGTTTTTGGGAATCTTGTATTAGACCCTTAATAAAGCCACGCTCCTTGCTCCACCCCAGATCAAACACTTCACCGTTGGCAAGGTGCCACTCTGCTTTATGATGTGAGGTATAAATACTCGTTTGGCTGTCTAACACCAGTTGGTACTGCCAATTCATATCAGGCTGTAATGGCCCTTTAGGATCAAGTAATAGAGTCTTGCTGGCTACATCAAATAAATAGCGCTGGCCATTATCAGCAAGTACTTCGAACTGGTTAAGTTGATTTTCTACAATAGAAACAATACGAAGGCTAGCCTTGCTTTGCGCTTCACCAGGAAGGATAGGATGGTATAACTGCGTAAATTGATTCTCGCGAGTACTGTATAAATAAAAAGCGCTGCGCGAAGCCAGAAGTACATATTCATCAGCGACAGATTGCACCAGATATAACATGACATCATTCAATACAGAGTCATTGCCTGCCTTATCCATACGTCTAGTTGAGTTATTACTAATACGGTAAAGCCCTTGTTCAGTAGCAAGCCATGCATATCCGTAACGATCAAAACTAATGTCACGGACTGTACTATTAGCAAGACCATCCTTGGTATTAAATACACGCTGAATAAAGTCGTCTCCCTTCACAGGCGCAACTGATATCAACATAATGGTTATTATAAGGATGTAAAGGCGATACATTTAAGGTGAGATGCTCCTATACCAATATGGTTTCACGGCTCATAAAATAACCAATGAACTGTCTTTGTGCTTATGTGATTTAGAAGTCCATTCCAATCTCAAAAATCATTTAACATAAAATATTAATCGTACACACTAACAGACTGTTAAAGATATATAAAACAGTCATTTCACTGCGTACAGCATATAGCTGAAAATCTTAGTTTTGCTTATCTACTCAATACTCAATTAATAAACTGATGTTTTGAAGAGGCTCAACGATATCAATTACCATTAAAATGAAGCTAACAATATGCGATAAGTGTAGACCAAAAAAAGCACCCAGTTGGGTGCTTTTTACAAATGATTATTAGATAATTACTTCTTCTTAACCGCTTTTGGGTTAGGTAAATCAGTAATTGAACCTTCATAGATTTCAGCAGCAAGACCCACTGATTCATGCAAGGTTGGGTGAGCGTGAATCGTTAATGCTAAATCTTCAGCATCACAGCCCATTTCAATTGCTAGGCCAATTTCACCTAGTAACTCACCACCGTTAACACCCACAACAGCACCACCGATAACACGATGAGTCTCTTTATCAAAAATTAACTTGGTCATACCTTCACTGCAATCAGAAGCAATTGCACGGCCACTTGCAGCCCAAGGGAAAGTCGCAGTTTCATAAGCAATACCTTGCTCTTTCGCTTCTTTCTCTGTTAGACCAACCCAAGCCACTTCCGGATTGGTATACGCTATCGAAGGAATAACTTTCGGGTCGAAGAAGTGCTTAAGACCAGAAATAACTTCAGCAGCCACATGACCTTCATGCACACCTTTATGCGCTAACATTGGTTGACCAACAATATCACCAATAGCAAAGATGTGTGGCACGTTAGTACGCAGTTGTTTATCAACATTGATAAAGCCACGCTCATCAACGTTAACGCCGGCTTTTTCTGCAGCCAATGACTTACCATTTGGTGCACGGCCAATCGCCACTAATACTGCATCATAACGAACAGGTTCTGTTGGTGCTTTTTTACCTTCCATTGTCACATAGATACCATCATCTTTTGCTTCAACAGCGGTCACTTTAGTTTCAAGAATTAAGTTAAACTTCTTCTTAATTTGCTTAGTGAATACGCGAACAATGTCTTTGTCAGCAGCCGGAATAACTTGGTCGAACATTTCAACCACGTCAATTTCACTGCCAAGAGCCTCGTAAACTGTACCCATTTCTAGGCCAATAATGCCGCCGCCCATAACAAGCAGTTTACCTGGTACTTCTTTCAATTCTAATGCATCAGTCGAATCCCAAATTCGTGGGTCGTCATGCGGAATGAAAGGCAATTTAATTGGGCGAGAACCCGCTGCAATAATAGCGTGCTCAAAGTTAACCACTTTAACGCTACCGTCTTCAGCTTTAACTTCTAAGGTGTTTGGGCCAGTAAATGTACCAAAGCCATTAACCACATCAACTTTACGCATTTTAGACATTCCGCCTAAGCCGCCTGTTAACTGGCCAATCACTTTCTCTTTAAAGCTACGTAATTTGTCTAGGTCGATTTTAGGTTCGCCAAAAACAACACCGTGATCAGCAACCATTTTGGCTTCTTCAATCACTTTTGCTACGTGTAATAATGCTTTAGATGGAATACAGCCGACGTTTAAACACACACCACCTAAGGTGCTGAAGCGTTCAACGATAATAGTATCTAAACCTAAATCTGCTGCGCGAAAAGCTGCAGAGTAACCTGCAGGACCAGCACCTAATACAACTACCTGAGTTTTAATTTCGTTACTCATGTTTTCCTCTATTCTTTTGCTTGAGTTGGCGGCAATACCGTCTTTACAATCATTGTGATCACATCATGTTAACTGGCAGCAGTTTACACTTTGTTGGATGACGATCACAATCCTAGGTTTTAGTAATTCTGTGTTCTATGACAGAGTATCGTTTAATCCAATTGTTACTTCAATTTAGTGGCTTAGGCTTAGTGCCCATCGTTGTGTAATCAAGTCTTTACTGATTCAACCATTTAAAGACAACACATTCCACTAACAAAATAGGCTACTTGAATCATCAAGCAGCCTATGAGTTACAACACTAAAGTACGAATATCTGATAAGCAGCTATTCAGATAAGTAATAAATCGCGCACCATCTGCACCATCGATAACTCGATGATCATACGACAATGACAACGGCAACATTAACCGTGGTACGAACTCTTTGCCATTCCAAACAGGCTTAAAGTCTGACTTAGACACACCCAGAATGGCAACCTCTGGCGCATTAACAATCGGCGTAAACGCCGTACCACCAATGCCACCTAAACTTGAGATAGTAAAACAACCACCTTGCATATCTGCCGCCGTTAGCTTACCGCCACGGGCTTTTTTAGACACTTCTTTCAGCTCGTCAGATAATTCATGGATACCTTTTTTGTTCACATCTTTGAACACAGGCACCACAAGACCATTTGGGGTATCAACCGCAATACCAATATTGACATACTTCTTCAAAATTAAGCTTTCGCCATCTTCTGATAATGAAGAATTAAACGTAGGGAATGCTTCAAGTGCTTTAGCGACTGCTTTCATGATAAACACTAATGGCGTGATCTTCATGCCTGAATCTTTTTTCGCTTCCAAGGCATTTTGTGCCTTACGGAAGTCTTCAAGCTCAGTAATATCCGCATCATCCCACTGAGTAACATGTGGAATTTTGACCCAGTTACGATGTAAGTTTGCACCAGAGATTTTTTGAATCCGCGATAATGGCTTCACTTCTGTTTCGCCAAACTTACTAAAATCAACTTTTGGCCATGCAAGTAGGTTTAACTCACCGCCTGCGCCACCAGCAGATTTCACACTGCCTGACTCAACTTGTTTAACCGCCGCTTTCACATAATTTTGAACATCGTCCTTCATTACGCGATTTTTACGGCCTGTGCCTTTCACATTTGCTAGGTTAACACCTAGCTCACGTGCCATACGGCGTATCACTGGTGATGCATGGGCATAAGCATTGTTTTCAACAAAGTCTTCTTTCGCAGCTGCTGCAGGGGTCGCTTGAGTAACAGCAGGTGCTGCAGTTGCGACAGGAGCCGTCACAGGTGCTGATGCAACAGGTGCACTACCTGCAACTTCAAAGGTCATAATCAACGAACCCGTTGATACCTTGTCGCCTTGCTTAATAGTAATGGCAGTTACTTTACCGGCAAAGGGTGCAGGCACTTCCATTGCGGCTTTATCACCCTCAACACTAATAAGTGCTTGCTCTTCAGTAACAGTGTCACCCACTTTTACCATGATTTCTGTGACTTCAACTTCGTCACCGCCAATATCAGGTACGTGGATATCTTGTACCGATGGCGCAGAAGAAACCGCAGGAGCCGCAACTTGGGCTGGAGCGGCTGAAGTGGCAGATGGTGCAGCAGAGCCTGCAACCTCAAATACCATGACAAATGATCCAGTAGAAACCTTGTCACCCACAGCGACTTTAATTTCTTTAAGCACACCCGCAAAAGGTGCAGGCACTTCCATCGCGGCTTTATCGCCTTCAACACTCAGCAGCGATTGATCTTCAGCAACACTGTCGCCAAGCTTAACCAAAATAGCGGTCACTTCGACTTCATCGTCACCAATATCAGGCACATGAACTTCTTTCAATGCTGCGGCTGAAGGAGCTTCCGCAGCAGGAGCAGCGGCTGGGGCAGATTTAACCTCAGCAGCTGAGTCCGACTCGAATATCATAATGGCTGAGCCAGTCGCGACTTTATCACCGACTTTGACTTTAATTTCTTTTACCACACCCGCCTCAGAGGCCGGTACTTCCATTGCGGCTTTATCGCCTTCAACAGAGATCAGTGACTGTTCTAGCTCAACCTTGTCGCCAACGCTAACAAGAATCTCAGTTACTTCAACCTCATCTGCACCTATGTCAGGTACACTAATTTCGATTGTCATGTTATTGCCTCTTACGCGTATAGCGGATTTGTCTTGTCAGCATCGATATTGAATTTCGCAATGGCTTTAACCACTACCGATTTATCAATATCACCACGTTTTGCGAGTTCACTTAATGCCGCTACAACGACATAACCAGCATTTACTTCAAAGTGACGACGTAAGTTTTCACGGCTATCAGAACGACCGAAACCATCAGTACCTAATACCTTGTATGATACAGAAGGCATAAATGCACGTACTTGTTCTGCGTAGTTCTTCATATAGTCTGTTGCTGCAATGGCAGGTTCAGTACCCAGTATGGTGGTAATATACGCTTGTTTTGGCTCAGCCTCTGGGTGCAACATGTTATAACGCTCGGCATCTTGGCCTTGACGCGTTAATTCATTAAACGACGTCACAGAGAACACGTCTGATCCAACATCGTATTCTTCACTCAATATTTGTGCTGCTTTACGCACTTCATTCATAATGGTGCCAGAGCTCATTAATTGAACTTTTTTGCTACCTTTATGCGACTCAAGTTTGTAAATACCTTTACGAATACCTTCCTCGCAGCCTGCTGGCATTGCTGGCATTGCATAGTTTTCATTCATTAAGGTTAAATAGTAGAACACGTTCTCTTGATCGCCATACATACGGCGAATACCGTCTTGCAAAATCACTGCAAGTTCGTACGCAAATGTTGGGTCATAAGAAATACAGTTTGGAATCGTGCTGGCTTGAACATGGCTGTGGCCATCTTCGTGCTGTAAACCTTCACCATTTAGTGTGGTACGACCCGCTGTGGCACCTAATAAGAAACCACGTGCCTGCTGATCGCCCGCCATCCAAGCCATGTCACCAACGCGTTGGAAACCAAACATTGAATAGTAGATATAGAATGGGATCATAGGTAAATCGTTAGTGCTGTATGACGTTGCCGCAGCAACCCATGAAGACATAGCACCTAACTCATTAATACCTTCTTGCAATACTTGACCTGATGTCGCTTCTTTATAGTAAGACACTACACTGCGGTCTTCTGGGGTATAAGCTTGGCCTTGAGGGTTATAAATACCCACTTGGCGGAATAAACCTTCCATACCAAAAGTACGTGCTTCATCTGCAATAATTGGCACAATATTTTTACCAATACCTTCATGCTTAAGTAAAGTATTTAAAGCACGAACAAACGACATTGTGGTAGAAATTTCACGCTTTTGCTCAACAAGCAATGCGCCAAATTCTTCTACAGTCGGTAACGATAATTTCTCACTGAAATTAGGCAAACGTTGTGGCGTATAACCATGTAAGGCTTTACGACGTGCATGCAAATATTCATATTCTGCTGAGCCAGGCTCAAGCTTTAAATATGGCAGCTCAGACACTTGCTCATCGCTCATTAGATCTTCAAGACCTAAACGATTACGCAATTGCAATACGTGCGTCATGTCCATCTTTTTCACGCCGTGTGCAATGTTTTTACCTTCTGCAGCTTCACCCATGCCATAACCTTTTACGGTTTTAGCTAAAATAACCGTAGGCTTGCCTTTAGTGTCTTGTGCATTTTTAAACGCGGCATATAGCTTAGAAGAGTCATGACCACCGCGTTTCAGTGCAAAGACTTGCGCATCGGTCATATCAGATACTAACGCCGCTGTTTCAGGATACTTACCGAAGAAATGCTCACGCACGTAAGCACCATCTTTTGACTTAAAGGTCTGATAATCACCATCAACAGTTTCGTTCATCAACTGAAGCAACTTACCACTGGTATCTTTCGCGATTAGCGAATCCCAGTTGTTGCCCCAAATCACTTTAACCACGTTCCAGCCAGCGCCTCTAAACAAGCCTTCGAGTTCTTGAATAATGCTGCCGTTGCCCATTACAGGGCCGTCTAAACGTTGTAAGTTACAGTTAATTAAAAAGCATAAGTTATCGAGTTTTTCACGCGAAGCAAAAGAGATAGCGCCACGAGACTCAGGCTCGTCCATCTCACCGTCACCTAAAAAGGCATAAACACGTTGGGCTGAGGTATTCTTTAAGCCTCGACCATCAAGGTACTTTAAAAAGCGTGCTTGATAAATCGCTGACATTGGGCCTAAACCCATTGATACAGTAGGGAATTGCCAAAATTCAGGCATTAACTTTGGATGCGGGTAGGACGGTAAACCTTTACCACCGACTTCTTGACGGAAGTTGTCTAACTGTTCTTCAGTTAAACGGCCTTCAACAAACGCACGAGAATAGATACCAGGAGAAATATGACCTTGGTAATAAACTAAATCGCCACCATCGACTTCGTTCGGAGCACGGAAGAAATGGTTAAAACACACTTCGTAAAATGATGCTGCCGACTGGAAAGAGGCCATGTGGCCACCAAGATCCAAATCTTTTTTCGATGCACGCAACACGATCATAATCGCGTTCCAACGAATAACAGAACGAATACGACGTTCAATTGTCGTATCGCCAGGATACGCCGGCTCTTGGGTCGTCGGGATAGTGTTGATATAGTTAGTATTAATCCCCGTTGCCATATCGACACCGTCTAAACGGGCTTTATCTAACACTTTCTCGAGTAAATACTGAGCGCGCTCTACGCCCTCTTCACGAACCACTGATTCAAGAGCAGACAACCACTCATTCGTTTCTAGCGGGTCAACATCATTTAGCATATGTTCAGACATTGCAGTCTTTTCCTATACGTTATACCTAAGACACCATTGAGAGTGTTTAGTGTATGTTAATAATAAAAATCTTGTTAGCGACAGGCTTGGGTCTTGTTTAACTCACCTATACGCCGCTTTTTAACCGGCGCAAACTACGCTGCAACCGACTATCTTCTTCTCTTACAGACAACATAACTTCTTCGATGTAGCTTAAATGTTCATTCGACGCTTCACGTGCCGCATCAGGGTCTCGACGCACAATCGCTGCCAATAATGCTCGGCGATGATCATTTGCCATAGTGGAAGCTTCTTCACAACGACTAAGAAGTTCCAAATTTTGCGCCACATTTTTGTGTAGCACAGGGGTTAAACTTAATACTAAATGAAGCATAGCCACGTTATGTGATGCTTCAGCTACGGCGCGATAAAAACGGACAATCGCATCAGCCTGTTCTTCAATGCTAGGGGCGTTTTCTACGTCCAAAATACTATTCTGAATATTTTGCATGTCGGCATCAGTGCCGCGCAGCGCAGCAAAATACGCCATCATGCCTTCAGTTGCATGACGAAATTCAAGTAAATCGTATTGGCTTTCAGAATCGTTATGCATTAACTCAACAATAGGGTCAGCAAGGCTTTGCCAGAGTTGTTCTTTAACATAAGTGCCACCGCCTTGACGGCGCATTAATAAGCCTTTGGCTTCAAGCTTTTGAATCGCTTCACGCAATGAAGGACGCGACACTTCAAACTGAACCGCAAGTTCACGCTCAGGAGGTAACTTCTGGCCAGGCTGCAAACTGCCCTCAAGGATCATGCGCTCAAGTTGCTCCATGATCACATCAGAAATTTTTGGCTGGTTAATCTTGCTGTAAGCCATAATTGCGCTCAAACTCCCTTAAAAGCCCTATTGTAAATTGGTCTTACCAATTTATGTGAGAGCGCGCACTTTATCAAATCATCCTATTGATGTCTAGCTTGTAGCTTAGCCAACAACTTTCACACTCAGATTAAGCAGCATAAACGAAAATAATCGTTAAGGGGTCAGACCATTTGACAAAAGCGTGAAAAGTATAATATTTAGCCTAACTAATGATGCCAAATATCGTCAAGACCGACACAAAAGTCAGCAACAAGGTAAAGTTACGCTTACTCAGCGCTAATAAGGCTAATGTTGGCTGTACGCTAACAGGTGCAGGGCCAGCTTCAGGTAAAGACTCAGCGGCTAACGCGGTTTCAGTGACCACCAATTTAGCACTGCAGCGGGTATCGAATGCTCGTTTTCGCCATGCTGTTAGCCCTTGAGAAAACTGCCCACTTAATACATATCCAAAACTGAATATTCTGCTAGGCAACCAATCAAATAATCGCTGCAGGTGATCAATTAGCGGTAAAGATAAGCTTTGTTTAATGTTTAAATCATAATAAAAACGAATGCTACAATACAATACTGCGCCGACTGGACCAAAACACACTAGAAACAAGGCTACAGCACCGTAATAACGATAATTAATCCATGCTACACTTTGGCCTACTTTAATGCCCAAATCACGCTCATCTACCGCATCAATACATTCACTGCAATCAAGCTCAGCGGCGTAGCGATAACACGCTTGTACATCGCCTCGACATGCCGCTTGCACGTATTTCTTAAAAATGTCGCGCAAATCCTGATGGCTAAAACACACTAAAGTTACGATTACCCATAGCAATAAACTCAGTAAATCGAACACCAAGCCATTCACTAACAACCCAATAGCAAACACCACAAAAGACGGCAAAACCACCGCTATCGCCACACCCAAATCGGTTGATAATGATTTTTTGTCCCAAAACTGTTTGTGATAACGCAACATCAAGGTGTCAAACTGTAGACTTACTGGAAGTAGTTTTAGTCGCTCGACTAAAATAGCGACCAGTAGTGCAAATAAAGCCATCTTGTATCCTTAGGGTATAAATAAAAGCATTTATCATTAGCTTGAAGCTAGTGAGGTTAACTCATTGCCTGAACCAAGCGCTTGCCGATACTTTAGCCAATCAAAACTTTTGCCTGGGTCAGTTTTACGACCTGGGCAATATCGCAATGCCCAACTATGCGTGCAGGGTTAATCATAGGGTATTGCGCCATAATCTCCAGTGTTAGTTGTTCAAGGCTAAGGTATTGCGCATCCGTATAAGCAATATCATCGGTACCCTCTAGTTCAATACCAATAGCAAAATCGTTACAATTGGTTCTACCATCAAACTCCGACACTCCCGCATGCCAGGCCCTGTCATCGCAACTAACATATTGAACAATCTCACCATCGCGACGAATTAAAAAATGTGCCGACACTTGCAAACCCGCTAAATCGACAAAAGAGTCGTCAGCATCAGTATCTAAGCAACCCTGAAATAATGCATCAATATAAGGTAAACCAAAACAGCCCGCTGGAAGACTAATATTATGAATAACCAATAAACTCACCTCATTATTAGGTCGTGCATTAAAATGCGGCGAAATACAGCGGCGCGCGCTAGGCAACCAACCGAAAGACAGACTTGTGTGTGATTTCATATTATATAATTGCCAATGTTAAGGGCTATTGCATTGCGCCAGGGTTCAGTATCATTCTAGTGAATAAGCCATTTAATCGTGTTACCGCTGATATTAAGTGATGCCATTCACAATACTGAAATGAGCAATGCCGTAAGCGAATAAATTAACAGTAAAATAGCCTTAATACCACGTCCGCAACACTCACAACCCATTCAAAGTTATGTTAATCTATTAGCTTATACAGTGTTTGTGTGACCTCTTGTCCAACACCTCGTAACCCAATATTCGCAAGGATTTAGCTTATGTTTGAAAATGATATCCGCCATGCAGTGAAAACAGCATTAAATGAAGACTTAGGGTATAGCGAACATCAAAATATTGAACAAATGCTCAAAGCCGATATTACTGCCCAGCTTATTCCCGCTGACAAACACGTCGAAGGTAGCCTAATCACTCGTGAAGAAGGTGTATTTTGTGGTAAAGCATGGGCGGAGCAAGTGTTTAATCAACTCGGTAGTGAAGTCGTGTTGCATTGGCACGTTGACGATGGCGACTTAGTCGTACCCAACCAAGTATTGTGTGACTTATCCGGCCCTGCACGCGCTATATTAACCGGCGAGCGCACCGCTATGAACTTTATTCAAACCCTATCAGGTGTTGCCAGCTTAACTAAATTATATGTAGATAAGCTAGCAGGCACCCATACTCGTTTACTTGACACCCGTAAAACGATTCCAGGGCTACGTACTGCACAAAAATATGCGGTAACCTGTGGCGGCGGTAAAAACCATCGCATAGGCTTGTTTGACGCCTTCTTAATTAAAGAAAATCACATCATGGCCTGTGGTGGCATTACCCAAGCAATTCAAGCTGCCCGCAAACTTCACAACGACAAACCGGTAGAAGTCGAAGTGGAATCTATTGCCGAGCTCACTCAAGCATTAGACGGCGGCAGCGACATCATCATGCTAGACAATTTTGATATCACCATGATGCTTGAAGCAGTCACTTTGAACCAAACTTACAAAGATGCAGGCAAAGGCGCAAAATTAGAAGTGTCTGGCAATGTCACCATTGACACCTTAGCCGACTTTGCTAAAACAGGGGTTGACTACATATCAGTAGGGGCACTGACTAAACATGTTAAAGCGTTAGATTTGTCATTACGACTCAAAGGGTAAAACCGCCACTTTAGCTCACCGCTTCGCTTAAGCGAGAAGCGGTGAGCTAAAGTGGCACCTTAAACTTCACAAACCATTTACTTGTGGTTAAATGTCGATAGTTAAATCTGATAGTTTACCAACCGCCTCTGACAGTTTGTGCGTCATTTTTATGACCTCGTACTTTCGACTGTCAAAAATCAGCCCGTATAATTCAATAGTCAAAAAACAGTTGCAACATTTCATCCTAAAAACTGCCAAGTACAGAATATTTAAACATTTATTTTACTTTCATCTGATAAAAGTATTCCATTTCAGGTCACTTTATACTAACGTTTGCATTAGGCGAGTGGCCTTTCGGCCAGAACTTGACTTATTGCGAGTGTATTTTGCAAATAAGGACCTATTTGTGGCAAAGTTTACTGATAAATAATGTTACAAAATTGTGTTTTTATGAAATAATTGCTCCAGAAATAAGCAAATCAGCCGAAAAGTCATGTGTAGTTGGCTGTAAATACTTATTGGCACTTTGTTAAAAAGTGGCATAGGCTTTAAAAGCCCTAAAAAATATTTACAGTCCAATTAAACTGATTTGAACGTTCACTGAACCAAAGTTGATTACAACAAAACTGAATTCATTACTTTCAATGACTTCAACAATAGCAAACTATATGTGCCCGTAAGGCTTCGGCAACGATGGATGCCACTGATATGTCACAAGCTGCAATGAGTTTAAATGCATTGTAGCTAGCCTCATTCAGTACCTAGGATTGGAATAGCTAAAGCACATTTACGGAGAAATAAAATGAAAAGCATTAACCAAATTAAAAACGCTAAGGGTTTCACCCTTATTGAATTAATGATCGTAGTAGCGATTATCGGTATTTTAGCAGCAATCGCATTGCCTGCTTATAAAGATTACGTGACATCTGCACAAGGTGGCGCGGCAATGAAAGGTATTACTTCTTTCTCAACTAAAGTCCAAACGTGTATCACCACAGGTATTGCTTGTAATGGCATTGCTGCTGAGGTTGCAAAGAACTCTAAATTTGACACAGTCGCAAATCCAACTCAAGATGCAGCCGCTGCCTATGTGCTCAAATGGACGGAACCCAAATGCGTCCTTTCGGCGTCATTTGATAAAGATGGTGGTGTTGCATTTACGATGGCCAAAGGTGCTGGCGCAACGGATGATGATTTAGCACTTTGTTATAAAGGCGCGAACTTGAAAAAACCTTAAGGTTTATTTTAGATTTTTAATATTTAAGTTGCTCAAATAACAAAAAAGGGTAGATACTAATTAGCATTTACCCTTTTTTATTGGTAACCAATAGCCATGTCAAATAATGCCCTGAATTTAGGTTTGTCGACTTTATTTATCCAAAAGCGTCTCTTAACTGAGGAGCAAATCACCACGGCGATTGCCAGTTCCAGAAAAAATAAAGCCTCCTTAGTCAGCTCAATTGTTTCGCATAAGTTATTGTCTGCCCGCGAGATAGCAGAGTTATGTTACGAAGAATATGGCACTCCGCTTCTTGACTTAAATGAATTTGATATTACCAGTATTGCTGAAGGGTTATTAAATAAGAAGCTAATCAGCAAACACAAATGTTTACCACTTTTTAAACGTGGTAATCGTCTGTATATCGCCACCTCTGACCCTACTAATATTACCGCATTAGAAGATTTTCAATTCAGTTTAGGTCTGCATGCAGAAGCTATACTAGTTGAGGATGATAAACTTGATGCTGCATTAGAAAAGGTGCTTGAAGAGGATCTCAATAGTTTAGGCTTAGAAGGCATTGATGAAGAGGCATTAGCAGGCATCGACGTTGCTGATACTGAACATCAAAATGAAGATCCAACAGGTGAGTCAAGTGACGATGCACCCATTGTAATTTACATCAATAAAATACTTACCGATGCCATTCGTAAAGGCGCATCTGATTTACATTTTGAACCCTATGAAAAACGCTACCGCATACGTTTTCGCATTGACGGCATCTTACATGAGGTATCACAACCGCCAGTCAATCTCTCTGCGCGTATATCTGCCCGTTTAAAAGTCATGTCAAAACTGGATATTGCTGAGCGCCAGGTGCCACAAGATGGCCGGATTAAAATGAAACTATCACGCACTAAATCTATCGATTTTCGTGTCAGTAGTTTGCCCACCATTTGGGGCGAAAAAATTGTAATGCGTATTTTAGACTCATCCTCTGCACAGCTGGGCATTGAAAAGCTCGGTTATGAAGATGACCAACGTCTATTATATGAAGAAATGCTCGCCAAACCCCAGGGGATGATTCTAGTTACCGGCCCTACAGGCTCAGGTAAAACGGTATCCTTGTATACTGGTCTTAATATATTAAACACCGAAGAAAGGAACATTTCTACCGCAGAAGACCCCGTAGAGATTAACCTGGAAGGGGTTAACCAGGTTCATATTAACCTTAAAGCAGGTTTAACCTTTGCTTCAGCGCTACGCTCATTCTTACGTCAAGACCCTGATGTGGTCATGGTCGGTGAAATACGCGATTTAGAAACCGCTGAAATTGCCATAAAAGCGGCACAAACAGGTCACTTAGTATTATCAACATTACACACTAACTCGGCAGCAGAAACCCTAACCCGTTTAATTAACATGGGCGTACCAGGCTATAACATCGCCAGCTCAGTGAATTTAATTATTGCTCAGCGTTTAGCCAGGCGTTTATGCCCTGAATGCAAGCAAGCTGAAGATGTACCCGTTGCGGAATTATTGCGCCTTGGCTTTAACCAACAAAACATTGATGATGGATTTACTGTTTATAAACCCTGTGGTTGTGATTTATGTTCTGGTGGTTATAAGGGGCGTGTCGGTATTTATGAAGTGATGAAAATATCAGATGCTATTGCGCGGACTATTATGGAAAGTGGTAACTCATTACAAATTGCTCAGCAAGCAAAATCTGAAGGCATGCGCGATTTACGTCAATCAGGATTATTAAAAGTTGTCCATGGTGTCACCAGTATTGCGGAAGTTAATCGCGTCACCAGTTTTAACTAAAGATACTGACTTGGTTTTAATTTAGATATTCGTTCACTACACGCTTACAATTAAACAAATAATCAATATGTGAGCCTAATTTCAAGGAATCGCTTTATGGCTACGGCAGCGGCGAAAAGAAAATCCCGTTCAAGTAAAAAGGCTGTTAAACACCAACCAAAGGTGTTTACCTTTGAGTGGAAAGGCACCAATAACGATGGTAAAAAGACTTCGGGTGAGCTTAGAGGTCACACAATAGCAGAAATAAGAAGTATTCTAAAAGGCCAGGGGAGTTTCCCCTAAGAGTGTTAGAAAGAAAGCTGCACCTCTATTTAAAACCGAGAAAAGTATTTCCGCAATGGACATTGCGATGATAACCCGTCAAATAGCCACCATGCTAGCCGCTGGTGTACCATTAGTGACCACCATAGAGTTACTTGGCCGTGGTCATGAAAAAGCAAAGGTGCGTGAGCTACTAGGCGGCATTCTATCTGATGTGCAATCAGGTATTCCATTGTCTGACGCACTTCGCCCTCATCGTCGATATTTTGATGAACTTTATGTTGATTTGGTTGGCGCAGGGGAACACTCTGGTTCTCTTGATGCGGTATTTGACCGCATTGCGACTTATCGTGAAAAGTCTGAAGCACTGAAATCAAAAATCAAAAAAGCCATGTTTTACCCCGCAGCTGTAATCATTGTTGCCATAGCAGTAACATCGTTACTACTACTGTTTGTGGTTCCACAATTTGAAGAGATTTTTAATGGCTTCGGCGCTGAACTACCGGCATTTACTCAATTTGTTTTAGGGATATCTAGAGCGCTGCAATCGTCTTGGTATATTATTGGTGCTATGATTTTTGCTGTGATTTTTTTGTTTATTAGAGCACACAGAAATTCGCAAATTGTGCGGGACAAGGTGGATGTATTAATTTTAAAAACCCCTGCTGTTGGCGATATTTTGCACAAGGGTGCCATGGCACGTTTTGCCCGGACCTTATCCACTACCTTTGCTGCCGGTGTACCACTGATTGATGGCCTGGAGTCATCAGCAGGTGCTTCAGGTAACGCTGTGTATCGTAAAGCCTTGCTAAATGTTCGCCAAGAAGTCATGTCTGGCATGCAAATGAATGTTGCTATGCGCACTACAGGGTTATTTCCTGACATGTTAATTCAAATGGTGATGATTGGCGAAGAATCCGGTGGCTTAGATGAAATGCTTAATAAAGTCGCTGATATTTATGAAATGCAAGTGGATGATGCCGTTGATGCTTTATCGAGCTTAATAGAACCCATTATGATGGTAGTGATTGGTACCGTTGTTGGTGGCTTGATTGTCGCTATGTATTTACCTATCTTCCAAATGGGTAAAGTGGTAGGTGGTTAAGCGATTAGCTCTGTCATTTATTTAAATTTGTTGCAACAAGACTAAGAAAAACATGACCGAATTTATTTCAACTTTCATTACCATAATGAGCCAATATCCTTGGCTCTTTGTGTGTATCAGCTTTATCTTTGCCGCCACTATTGGCAGCTTTCTCAATGTCGTTATCCACCGTTTACCGGTAATGATGAAACGTGAATGGCAAAGTGAATGTAACTTTTACTTAACTGAATATCATCCTGATATCGTCGAGCAAGTCGGTGAACAACGCTTAGCTAAGCCTATCGATGCATTCCCAGTAAAATATAATCTCATTGTCCCAGGTTCAGCTTGTCCGAAATGTAAGGCTAGTATCAAACCCTGGCATAATTTACCCGTTTTAGGTTGGTTAATCTTAAAAGGTCAGTGTGCCAGCTGTAAAACCGCTATTTCAGCTCGTTATCCAGTGATGGAATTTATCACTGGTGTAATGGTAGCAACCTTAGCCTTTTATTTTGGCCCTACAACTCAATTTCTGTTTGCCGCAATACTGACGTTTTTTCTGGTAGCGTTAACCGGCATTGATTTAGATGAAATGTTATTACCCGATCAACTCACCTTACCCTTACTCTGGCTAGGGCTGCTAATCAACTTGCAAGGGGTGTTTACCAGTTCTAGCGATGCATTAATTGGCGCAGCTGCCGGATACTTAAGTCTTTGGTCGGTATTTTGGCTATTTAAGCTAGCCACAGGCAAAGAAGGTATGGGTTATGGTGATTTTAAATTAATGGCGGTATTCGGTGCATGGCTAGGTTGGCAAATGCTACCACTGATCATTTTATTATCATCGTTAGTGGGCGCTATTATGGGTATCACTATGATAGCGACTAAAAAACTCCATGCAGGTAAACCGATTCCATTTGGGCCTTATATTGCCATAGCAGGCTGGATAGCACTTATTTGGGGTCACGATATTATTAACTGGTATTTGAGCACACTTATTTAATGTTAATTAATATGTCTAAACAGTCCCATGCCTAACTTTATTGTTGGTCTTACTGGCGGCATCGGCAGTGGTAAAACCACCGTTGCTAATTTATTTGCAGATTTAGGCATCACTTTAGTTGATGCTGACATTGTCGCCAGACAAGTCGTTGAACCCAACTCAAGCGGTTTGCAACACATTATCCAACATTTCGGTACTGAAATATGCTTGGCTGATGGTTCCTTAAATCGCAGCAAGTTAAGGGACATTATTTTTAACCAACCAGAACAGCGCGACTGGTTAAATGCCTTATTACACCCAATGATCCGTAATACTATGTTACAGCAGGTAGAAGAGGCTGTATCTGACTATGTCATTTTGGTTGCTCCCTTGCTATTTGAGAATGGGTTAGATAAGTTAGTCAATACAACTTTAGTTGTGGATATTTCGCCTGAGTTGCAAATTTCAAGGACGAAAAAACGTGATAGTGTGGCTTTTTCGCAAGTTGAAAAAATTATTCAAAGCCAAATA
Source organism: Shewanella sp. OMA3-2 (assembly GCF_021513195.1). NCBI lineage: Bacteria > Pseudomonadati > Pseudomonadota > Gammaproteobacteria > Alteromonadales > Shewanellaceae > Shewanella > Shewanella sp. OMA3-2. The sequence continues at coordinate 160,746 of NZ_CP090974.1, forward strand.
TCGCGTCAACAGCGATTATCTCTAGCCGATGATATCATTGATAATCAAGGAGAGTTAAACGTGCTTCGGGACAAAGTCGCTTTGTTACATCACAAATATTTGAAATTGGCGAAAACATTCAACTCTGATGACTGAACTTATATACGAACAACCACTCAATGAAAAAATTCGTAGCTATCTACGGTTAGAATACCTGTCGACACAATTACAGCGTAATTTAACCCAAGATCATCAACATCGCTGTTTTTATCCCCTTTTTTCACTTTGTGAATTAACCGACCGTTGTGACTACCGTTCCGATATATTAAAAGATATCGACCGCCATATGGTTATGTTGTCAAAATGGCTCGAATTGTCCCATGTTGATAAATTACAAATTAATGAGTTGATTGATCGTTTAGTACAAGCAAAAGCACAATTACAAACCTCAGACCGCATTGGCACCCATCTTAAAAAGGATAAATTCATTTCTGCTTTACGACAGCGTTTTGGAATGCCCGGAGCTTGCTGTAATTTTGATTTACCTCAATTACACTTTTGGTTAGCGAAACCATGGAAAGAACGTCAAATTGATCTTCAATGTTGGATTGATCAATTTCAACCACTGCTTACCCCAATCAACTTATTGCTCGAACTTATTCGCAGTACTGCAGAGTTTTGTCCTACTGAAACCAAGGCAGGTTTTTATCAAGGTGATAGCGGCCAACCACTTGCGTTAATTCGCGTTAAAGTTGACGTATCTCAAGGATGCTATCCAACCATTAGTGGCCACCGTAACCGTTACGCCATTCACTTTGTTGATTTTGACCAACAGCGCCATACAGATAAAACAATTCAATTCTTGCTGGCTACTTGCAGCTAAACCTTTTAAGATCTTGCAGAATCTTACTTCATCATTCAAGTATCTAAATTATGCCACTGACTGTTAATTGCCCCATCTGTAAAACCCAAGTTGAATGGGTAGCGGAATCTAAATTTAAACCCTTTTGCAGTGAGCGCTGTAAATTGATCGACCTAGGTGACTGGGCTGATGAAAAACATGTGATTCCAGTTACGACGCCACTAGATCCAGATATGTATGATGACCTAGGTTATGACGAATTGGGTTTAAATGAATCCTCTTTCTTTAAAGAAGACTAACTCTACCTAAGCGATATTGGAATACACATTATGCAAAAGCGAATACATGTGGCCGTAGGTGTCATCATTAACCAAGATAATCATATTTTATTGGCTAAAAGGCTCGGACACCTTCACCAAGGCGGTAAATGGGAGTTTCCAGGGGTAAAGTGGAAACAAATGAAACAGTCACTGAAGCATTAATTAGAGAGCTTAAAGAAGAAGTCAATTTAGATATAACCACTTCAACTCCTTTCATGGATATTAGCCATGACTACCCCGACAAGCATGTCAGATTAGATATTCACTTAGTGACCGAGTTTTCGAACCAAGCTAAAGGTTTAGAAGGACAGCAGATACAGTGGGTGCCAATAAATCACATTCAACAATTTGATTTTCCAGAAGCGAATCAAGCAATTGTTGATAAAATTTTAGCTGAATTAATCTGATGTGATATATGGCCAGATGCTTTAAGATAAATTCTTCTTCTACTGGTTCGAAGTCATCCACACCTTCAATAATGTCGCTTTTTATAGCCTCGTTCACATTGACCTATTTAACCCGTTATAAATAACAGGCATAAAAAATGCCGGTCAAACCGGCATAATTAACTAGACTAAGTTGTGATTAATCTTGGTTACAAATCTAGCGCCAATATTTTTGAGCGACGTTGATAATTATACAACTGCTTTTTCTTACCGGTAATGCTTCCACTTCAACAATGTTGAAGCCATGCTCTAAAAACCAGTGAATACTACGAGTCGTTAAGGCAAATAGACGTGAATAACCACGTACACGTGCCTGGCCAATAATATTGTTTAACAACACACTACCACGGTCTGCATCACGATAATCAGGGTGAACAACTAAGCAGGCAAACTCACCGGCATTATCTTCTTCAAATGGGTATAACGCCGCACAGCCGATAACTAAGTTATCGCGTTCGATTAGCATAAACTGTTCAATTTCCATTTCTAATTGTTCGCGTGAGCGACGCACAAGAATGCCTTGCTCTTCTAATGGACGAATAAGGTTCAATACCCCACCAATGTCACTAATCGTCGCACGACGTAAACGCTCAGCACTTTCTGTGACTATTTGGGTACCTATACCTTCACGTGAGAACAACTCTTGTAGCAGGGCACCATCATCTAAATAACTGACTAAATGACAACGGGGTACGCCGTTACGGCAGGCATCAATGCTCGCTCTAATGAACGCAGTAGTTGCAGTGCATGATGAACCATTTTGTTCCATTAGCTCAAGCTGTTGTTGAGCTTGATTTGGCATCAATTCAGCGATCGCATTGCCGTTTTCATCTAACAACCCGTTTGTTTCGCTAAAACCAATAATTTTATCTGCTTTTAATTTTACAGCGACTTGAGTTGCCACTTCTTCTGCCGTTAAATTAAAACTTTCGCCAGTAACAGAAGCTGCTATCGGTCCCATTAAAATAATACAATTACTTTCTAACTGACGTTTCAAACCTTGGCTGTCGATACGGCGTACTTTGCCACTTAAACAAAAATCAACACCATCATCTACCCCTAAAGGCTGCGCAATCACAAAATTACCGCAGACTAAGTTGATTTGCGCATTTTGCATTGGCGTATTGCCAAGGCTCATAGATAGGCGCGCGATAATATCAAACTGCACTGCTCCGGCAACTTGTTTAATAACCTTTAGTGTATCTTCATCTGTGATACGCACACCATTGTGATACGCAGGCTCAATGCCCGCAGCCTGAAGGCCAATATCTATTTGCGGCCTAGCACCATAAACCAGAACAATTTTAATCCCGAGAGAATGTAATAGCGCCACATCATTCAAAATGCCGCGAAAATGATTATTCGCTAGCGCTTCCCCACCTAACATCACCACAAACGTTTTACCGCGGTGGGCATTAACATATGGAGCAGAATGACGAAATCCATCAACCAGTTCTGTAGTTCTCACAGGCAAATTCACCTCATTAAATAATTAAGTTTCGATATTGCGATGCAAAGTTATTCCTAGCCATCACACTTTATGCGATATTATTGCATTTTAATTCACTATAAAAGCATTTATTTTCACTTAGGGTAAAATAAAAATATGCTAACAAGTGTAAAAACTTTAAGACAGCAATTAAATTAAACCCTTTAAGTCATTAGTATAGCGTACTTTATTGCAGGCATAAAAAAAGCCCCAATAAAGGGGCTTTTTAAAAGAGTCACAAATCAATTACTTGATTTTAGCTTCTTTGTACATAACGTGCTGACGAATAACAGGATCAAATTTCATGATTTCCATTTTCTCAGGCATATTACGCTTATTTTTTTCAGTAGTGTAGAAGTGACCAGTTTTAGCACTAGAGACTAACTTGATCTTCTCACGATTACCTTTAGATTTAGCCATTTTCTATTATACCTTTTCGCCACGAGCACGAAGTTCTTTAACAACAACTTCAATGCCTCTTTTGTCGATAATACGGATACCTTTAGTAGATACACGTAGTTGCACGAAGCGTTTTTCTTCTTCTAACCAAAAACGGTGGTTTTGTAGGTTAGGTAAAAAACGACGACGAGTCGAATTTTTAGCGTGCGAACGGTTGTTACCAACCATAGGCTTCTTGCCAGTTACTTGGCATACTCTTGACATGTCAATCTTCTCCAAAACAAATTTTTAACGCTCGAGCATTAATGTGCCTCGTATGGCCGTCGCCCGAGGCACAAAGAGGGCGCATTTTATACACGATTAGCTATATAAGATCAAGTAGTGATTAACACATCCATCCTCGCTCAGCGAAGGATACTATCTCTTTATCACCCACAACCATATGATCTAACAAAGAAACATCGATAGTTTCTAATGCAATTTTTATTCGCTCAGTTATTCGCCGATCAGCTTGGCTGGGCTCTGCAATGCCTGATGGATGGTTGTGGCATACTATTACAGCCGCGGCGTTTTTTTCCAACACTAAGCTCACCACCTCACGGGGGTAAACCGAGGCTGCATTAATAGTGCCGCGGAATAATTCTACAAATTGAATGACTCTATGTTGGTTATCCAACAATAGTAAGGCGAACACTTCATAGGATCGGTCCGCTAATTGTCTCATTAAATAGTCTCGAGTTAAATCAGGATTTGTCAAAATTTGCCCTTTTTGTAGATTTTCTCGTGCAATTCGCTTAGAAATCTCCGCTGCGGCCTGTAATTGGGCATATTTTACCGGCCCAATACCGGCAATTTTACATATTTGCTGTTTAGGCGCTGAAAATAATTTACGCAACCCGCCAAATTGCGTAATCAATTGACGTGATAAATCCAATGCATTTTGCCCCGCTAAGCCATTACGTAAAATCACCGCTAATAATTCAGCATCAGTTAATTGACCTGCCCCATTAAGTAATAGTTTTTCTCGCGGTCCTTCACCTTGCGGCCAATCTTTAATCGCCATAAACAGTCCTTGTTTTTAATCGGATAAAATCTGTTCAAATAATTTATTGTCATCACAGTATGGTCGAATATTTTGATAATGGATCTTCACCCACTTTTGATTGCTTTGTGGTATCGTTAGCCGCATTACGATTTGAAGCGAATTTTATCCATGCTGACAGATAAGAAAGTGTTATTAGGTATTGGTGGTGGCATTGCGGCATATAAAAGTGCCGATCTTATTCGCCGCCTAAAAGAGCGTGGCGCTGATGTGCGCGTTATCATGACTCAAAGCGCAATGGAGTTTATCACTCCTTTAACCATTCAGGCTTTATCTGGCCATCCTGTAGCAGCCGATTTACTTGACCCTGCAGCAGAAGCCGCGATGGGGCATATTGAATTAGCGCGCTGGGCTGACGTTGTAATATTAGCACCTGCCACAGCAAATTTAATCGCCCGCATTAATGCCGGTATGGCGGATGATTTACTGACCACGACCTGCCTAGCAACAAGCGCACCGGTGATTATTTGCCCAGCGATGAATCAACAGATGTATCAAAATGTCGCCACCCAAGAAAATCTAGCGCATTTAACCAGAAAAGGCTTTACCCTTTGGGGACCAGCATCCGGAAGCCAGGCCTGCGGTGAAGTGGGTCCAGGGCGGATACTTGAGCCATTAGCAATAGCTGAGTTATTAGTGCAGTTTTTTGCCCCTAAATTACTTGCGGGTAAAAAACTGTTGTTAACGGCTGGCCCCACCCGTGAAGCCATTGATCCTGTAAGATACATTTCCAACCATAGCTCGGGGAAAATGGGCTTTGCTTTAGCGCAAGCAGCAACAGAAATGGGCGCTGAAGTGACCTTGGTTTCTGGGCCCGTTAATTTGACTACCCCAGCGAATGTTTGTCGTATTGATATAGAGTCAGCCGAGCAAATGCTCACTGCTGTTATGGCGAATCTTAGTCAGCAAGATATTTTTATTGGTTGTGCCGCGGTGGCGGACTATCGTATCGCTGATATCGCCACTGAGAAAATGAAAAAATCGGCTGATAAAATGCAACTGTCTATGGTGCAAAACCCCGATATACTCGCCAATGTAGCAGCTTTGCCAAACAAACCTTTTACCGTTGGTTTTGCGGCAGAAACAAGTAATGTTGAACAATATGCCCGTGGCAAGCTTGAGCGTAAAAAACTGGATATGATTGCCGCCAATGATGTGTCTATTCAAGGCTTAGGCTTTAATGCCGATAATAATGCACTACAGGTATTTTGGCATGATGGGCAACATTCATTACCCGCAACAGATAAACTCTCGTTAGCGCGCCAACTACTGACTTTAATCAATCAACAATTACCGACAACATGAAAACACCTATTGAACTAAAAATTTTAGATTCTCGTATTGGCAGTGAATTTCCACTGCCGGCCTATGCCACCCAGGCAGCGCTGGCATGGACTTACGTGCCATGATAGACACGACTATGGTGATTGCCGCGGGTGAAACCGTGTTAATTCCAACTGGTATAGCCATTCATGTTGCAGACCCAAGTCTGGCAGCAATGATATTGCCACGCTCAGGATTAGGTCATAAACATGGCATTGTATTAGGCAATTTAGTCGGTTTAATTGATTCTGATTACCAAGGCCCTTTGATGGTGTCTTGCTGGAATCGAAGTTCGACAGCTTTCACGATAGAAATCGGCGATCGTTTAGCACAATTAGTGTTTGTCCCTGTCGTACAGGCGCAATTTACGCTAGTAGATGAATTTAATCACTCAGATCGTGGTGAAGGCGGATTTGGTCATTCTGGCACCAAATAATCCACATTAGCAGTCACTGAGTCAAGGAACATAAGAATGGCGGAAAGCCCTAAAATCAATCGTCGTGAACACATTTTACAATGTTTAGCTCAGATGTTAGAAACCAGCCCAGGTCAACGCATTACCACAGCCAAACTGGCTGCTGAAGTCGGGGTGTCAGAAGCGGCACTTTATCGCCATTTCCCGAGTAAGGCGCGCATGTTTGAAGGCTTAATTGAGTTTATCGAAGATGCAATTTTATCACGTTTAAACATCATCATGGACGAAGAGAAAGACACCATGAAGCGCTGCCAATTGGTATTACACCTTTTATTGGTATTTTCTGAGCGCAACCCAGGCATTTCACGAGTGCTTAATGGTGATGCATTACTGGGCGAGAACGAGCGTCTACGCAGCAGAATAAGTGTGCTTTTCTCTAAGATAGAAACGCAAATTAAACAGATCCTCCGTGAAAAAACAGTGCGTGAAGGTCATGGGTTTAATTTAGATGAAGCCATTTTGGCCAATCTGCTGTTAGCTTTTGCTGAAGGGCGAATTTCGCAATTTGTGCGCAGTGAGTTTAAGCAAAAACCCACGTTACACTTTGACGAACAATGGACATTTATTCAGCAACAACTACTGCGTAGTTAAGTCACGACTTTTAATTTTAATCGTAATATAATGATAATATTAACGAATATTTATTGATGTACTGGGCATATGACATGTAAATATGCCTTAGTGATTTCAAGGACAAATACACACAAGGATGAATATGCAATATTATCGATTTTTTCTACTTTTTTTATGGTTACTCTCCCCCCTTACATACAGTAATACTGTTACTGAACTATTCAGTAAGAGTGCCCAATATGCTCAAGTAAAACTATCACCCACGGGTGAATTTCTTAGTGCTATCACTAGTTATGACGACAAAAGTGTCTTAGTGATTATGGAAAGTCAATCCAAAAAACTAATCCATATGGTCCACTTTGCTGACAACGCTCAAGTAGGCCATTACGAATGGGTTAATGATGAACGCATAGTCCTGCAAAAAGTTTACTTAAAAGGCTGGAGTGATCACCCGTTATATTATGGCGAATTATTTGCTGTAAACGCCGATGGTTCAAGGGAAGTGTATTTATTTGGTTACAACAGTGGTCAAATGCAAACAGGTTCTCATATTAAAAAAAATACAGCCATGAGCGCTTCTGCGTACATTCTTGACCCTTTGATTGATGATAAAAAGTACATGTTAGTCAATACCATTCCTTGGAATAGCACTCAAGGTATTGAAGCCTTCCAAACCGTCTACAGGGTCAATGTTTATAATGGCAAAAGAAAGCGTGAACTTGTTGCTCCTATAGGACGTACGCGCTTTCTAACTAATCACAATGGTGAGGTTAAATTTGCATCAGGTGAAGACCAAAATTATAAAACTAAGCTTTTTTATCGCAACAACGGTGATTGGATAGACAGCGATAAACTGAATATCGACTTAACCGACGTTAGCCCAATATCATTCGCTGAGAATGATAAAATCATTTATGCATTGGGCCGCGAAAGCGATCAAACTCAAGGTATCTATAAAATCAATCTTACTACAGGTGAAAGCCTAAAAGTGATACAAGATCCTAAAGTAGACCCTAATCAAGTTTGGATTAATAAATCAAATCATCAGTTATATGCTGTTGAGCTATTTGATGGCTATCCAACCTACGCCTTTGTTAATCCTGACGACAGTCACAGTAAGATCTTAAAACAGCTAATTGCAGCATTACCAGGCCATCATGTGCAGTTAGTCAGTGGAACCCGTGATGCCAGCAAATTCATTATTAAAGCATCAAATGATCGCAACCCAGGTGATTACTATCAGTTTGATAATAAATCCCTAAAGCTGGAATACTTAGTATCTAGTCGTTCATGGCTTAATCCGGATCTAATGGCAGAAGTTAAACCAATTTCTTTTACTAACCGAGATGGTCAGATCATTTCTGGCTACATCACCCTTCCCTATGGCAAACAAGCCAAAGACTTGCCATTAGTGGTTAACCCTCATGGTGGACCACATGGGGTGCGAGATTGGTGGGAGTTCGATCCTCAAAACCAAATGTTAGCCCACGAAGGCATAGCCGTACTACAAATTAACTTTAGAGGTTCAGGTGGTTATGGACTGGCTTTTGAAGAGGCTGGTTACCTGAAGTGGGGCTCAGATACTCAATATGACATTATTGATGGTACAAAGTATCTTATTGAACAAGGCATGGTAGATAAAGCTAGAATTTGTATTGTGGGCGGCAGTTTTGGTGGCTATAGCGCATTGCAAAGTTCTATACTCGCACCCGATTTATTCAAGTGTGCAATCGGTTTTGCTGGGGTATATGACCTCGAATTGATGTTTAACGAAGGCGATATTGCAGATACACGCTCAGGCACTAGCTATTTAAAACAAGTATTAGGCCAGGATCCTCAAGTATTAAAAGCAATGTCACCTGCGTTAAACGTGGATAAATTGACAGCAAAATTAATGCTAGTTCATGGTGGTAAGGATGATAGAGCACCTATTGAGCAACTTGAATCATTAGAAAATGGGTTAAAACAACTAAATTATCCCTATGAAAAACTAGTAATGGATGATGAAGGCCATGGTTTTTATAACGATAAACACCGTGCTAAGTATTACCAAAGAATGCTTAACTTCCTCAAAGAGAACCTAAACGTAAAATAGCAGAAACTTTAGCATTTACACACAACCAGCCGATACCTGACTAAAAGGGTCGGCTTTTTTATGCCAGCAATATTAATTTAGCTCAAACCACGTTATTATCGCCGTCCAGCTGCAGTTAGCAGCCCACTCACTTTTAGCGTACACTTTAGTGATACTTGTTGTAGGAGAATATGATGGCACTATCTGAAACCGCCAAGAAAGTTCAAGCCGCATTAGCTGACAGAGGGCTTGAAACCCCTATGCTGCCACAAACCTCTACACCAGAAGAGCGCAAAGTTAAAATTGAGCATCATATGCGTGAAATTCTAACCCTAATGTCGTTAGATTTAACCGATGACAGCCTAGCAGATACACCACGCCGTATCGCCAAAATGTATGTCGATGAGATTTTTTCAGGCCTTGATTACCAAAACTTTCCCAAAATCACTGTCATTGAAAATAAAATGGGCGTTGATGAAATGGTGCGCGTGCAAGACATCAGTTTAACCAGTACCTGTGAGCATCATTTAGTCACCATTGATGGCTTTGCAACTGTGGCCTATTTACCCCGAACTAAGATTATCGGCTTGTCCAAAATTAACCGTATAGTGCGATTTTTTGCACAGCGCCCGCAAGTACAAGAACGCCTAACTCAACAAGTATTAGTGGCATTACAAACCTTGCTTGAAACCAAAGATGTCGCGGTAAAAGTCGATGCGGTGCATTACTGCGTTAAATCCCGTGGCGTGATGGACTCAACCAGCTCAACCACCACTACAGCATTAGGGGGTATTTTCAAATCAAACCCTGCTACTCGCGCTGAGTTTTTACATCTAGTAAAATAGCTTTTAGCTTATTGCCAAGCGAATAAAAACGCAGCCAACTAGGGCTGCGTTTTTGTTTATAATCAATAGCAAAGATGCATAAGCAAAAAATTAAATCCCGTACTGCTGACGATAAGCACTCACTGATGCTAACTCGGTTTCCATGCCCGATTTTTCAGAGAGATAATTAATCAAATCAGCTAATTTAATAATCGACACAATCTGACAGCCAAAATCGCGTTCAACTTCTTGAATAGCAGACAATTCGCCCTTACCTTTCTCTTGACGATCAAGCGCAATCAATACCCCAGCAAGCTGTGCATTATGGGCATTAATGATTTCCATCGACTCACGAATAGCGGTACCAGCGGTGATCACATCATCAACCAACATCACCTTGCCTTTAAGCTCACTGCCTACCAAGCTGCCACCTTCGCCGTGAGTCTTTGCTTCTTTACGGTTAAAACAATAAGGAATATCAACATCATGGTGATCGCAAAGAGCAACGGCTGTAGTAGTCGCAATGGGAATGCCTTTATAAGCTGGGCCAAACAACAAATCAAACCCGATACCTGAATCAATTAAAGCGGCAGCGTAAAAACGTCCCAAACGGGCTAAATCTTTGCCGGTATTAAATAATCCAGCATTAAAAAAGTACGGACTAGTACGGCCAGATTTTAAGGTGAACTCGCCAAAGCGCAATACTTGGCGTTCTAGGGCAAATTCAATAAACTCACGTTGATAAGCTTTCACTTTCATTCCTCTATAATCAAATTTTAGATTAAAAAAAGGACCACAATAGGTCCTAATTTTTCGACAGCATATTAACTTAATGCGGCTTTCTGTACATCGACAATTTCACGAATACTGTTTTTAGCCAAACCAAGTAATTCTAGTAACTCTTCATGACTGAATGGCTCACCTTCTGCAGTCCCTTGAATTTCAATTATTTTACCTGTTTCTGTCATCACAACATTCATATCGGTTTCAGCAGCACTGTCTTCAATGTATTCTAAATCACTGATCGCTTCGCCCTTATAAATACCCACACTTACCGCAGCAATTAAAAACTTCAGTGGGTTAGCTTTAATAATGCCTTTACCACGTGCCCAATTAAGCGCATCAACTAATGCCACACAGGCCCCTGTAATAGCAGCGGTACGTGTACCGCCATCTGCTTGAATCACATCACAATCGATAACTAGAGTGTTTTCACCTAACAGCTTCATATCAACTGCAGCACGTAATGAACGACCGATTAGGCGTTGAATTTCTTGTGTACGACCTGATTGCTTACCACGTGCCGCTTCACGGTCCATACGGCTATGGGTTGAACGCGGTAACATGCCATATTCAGCCGTTACCCAACCTTGTCCCTGGCCTTTCAAAAAGCGCGGTACACCTTCAGTAAAACTGGCGGTACAAAGTACTTTAGTATCACCAAACTCAACCAACACAGAACCTTCCGCATGGGCAGTAAAGTTACGGGTAATAGTAATAGGGCGAGTTTGAGCGGGTGTACGATTGCTTGGGCGCATGAAAAGTCCTGTAGTCGAATTCGTATTTAATTTGGGACAATATTATAGTCGCATAAGCTTACATATGCCATGTAAAGGCATCATTGTGTGAACGAATCCTTTAACCCCTTGTGATAAAACGGCTATAATCGAAAATCAAATTGGTTAATATCATATAGGACACTTCATGATCCAAAGCATGACAGCCTACGCTCGTATCGAGCATAAAGCAGATTGGGGCACCGCCTCATGGGAAATTCGTTCGGTAAATCAGCGTTATTTAGAAACCTACTTACGCTTGCCAGAACAATTCCGTAGCTTCGAGCCCGTGCTACGTGATCGCCTGCGTAAACGTTTGAACCGCGGCAAAGTGGAAGTTAACCTACGTTATGAATTAGCCGACAGCAGCAGTAATGCTTTGCAGTTAAATCAAGATCTAGCCAAACAATTACTTGATGCAGCCAATTGGTTAAAGCAAGAAGCTGGACAAGGCGAATTGAGCCTTACCGACGTATTACGTTGGCCTGGTGTGTTAGCCTCAGCGGAACAAGACATGGACAGCATAGGCGCAGAGTTAATGAAAGCGTTTGACAGCGCCATCGATCAATTCATTGAAGCCCGCGGCCGTGAAGGTTCAGCTATTAAAGATATGCTATTAAGTCGTTTAGATGGCGTGACCGAACAAATCAAAGTAGTACGCGATCATATGCCTACCGTCATGCTATATCAGCGTGAGAAACTGACTAATCGCTTAGCCGAAATCTCTGGCGAACTCGATCCCGCTCGTATCGAGCAAGAAATGGTTCTACTGGCGCAAAAACAAGATGTGGCCGAAGAGATGGATCGCCTTGAAGCACACGTTACCGAAGCCTGCAGAATTCTTAAAAAAGGTGGCAGCGAAGGTCGTCGCTTAGACTTTATGATGCAAGAATTTAACCGTGAATCAAATACTTTAGCGTCTAAATCAATCAGTGCAGAAATCACTTCTGCTGCGGTTGAGCTAAAAGTGCTTATCGAACAAATGCGCGAGCAGATCCAAAACGTAGAATAAGGTCCATCTAGGTCCAGATATGCAGTATAACCATTGTTTTAAAAGGATTTATACTTAACCTCAATCCATAGAGGTTCCAAAGATACCCACCAATTTCTCGAACTAACTGGTGGGTAATATGGTGAGTATGCTAGTATCTAGTCAATGTGTAGTGGTGGGTAAAATACCCACCCTTATAATTGGCTGGAGAACTAGAGCTAATGGGGAAATTAACCGCAAAGGAAGTAGCAGCAAAATCCAAGGGAGAGCCTGGTCGATTCGCCGATGGTGAAGGTCTGTATTTTGTTGTACCCAAATCCGGCAAAGCGTTTTGGATGCTCCGCTACACGGCCAACAATAAACGCAAAGAAATGACACTAGCCAAATACAGTGATCTTTCTCTTGCTGATGCTCGTGCCGACGCTGCAATTAAAATGAAGCAGTTTCGAGATGGCTTAGATCCTCTTGTCGCTAAGAAACGCGCCGAACAAGCCGAAATTAAAACCGTCGATGACCTCTTCGCCGATTGGCATATCGGTAACGTTAAAAGACTCAAACACCACGAAATCCCCGAACGCATCTACCGCAAAGACATTGCGCCACATATAGGCACCTTTAACGTCAATAGCGTCAACGCTAGGGACATAAGAGAAGTATTGAAGGCCATTGCCGCTACTGGCCGTCCAGCGATCGCTAACGACGCTCTGATGTACTGTAAACAACTTTTCAATCACGGCATAAAACTGGATTTGCTTGGTGCAAATCCAGCGAGTGCATTCTCTGTTACTGATGCTGGTGGCGTGGAAAAAAGCAAAGACAGAGCATTAACCATCGAAGAGCTCACTCAGTTCTTTCATACGGCACGAGACAACAAAGACAGTTTTAGCCGTGACAATTATCTAGCTTGTGCATTACTGGTTACATTGGGTATTAGGAAGACTGAATTAGCAGAAGCGCCATGGAAGGAATTTGATTTAGAAAAGCAGGTTTGGAACTTATCGAAAGAGCGCAGTAAATCAGGTGTTGGCATTGTTATTCCATTACCTGAAGTTGTCATGAGCTGGATACAAGAGTTAAAGGTTAGAGCTTGTGGATCTGAGTATGTGTTTCCTAGCAGACGTTCAAGCAAGAACCCACACATGGGTAGAGATACTCTAAACCGTGCCATAACCAAACTATTCGGCCATGAACCTGGTAAGAAAAAGCAGCCGCCCAACGCGATGGGTGATATGGCCCACTTCACCGTTCACGACTTACGCCGCACTTGTCGTACTTTATTAGCCAAGCAAGGCACACTAGGGCATGTAGCAGAGCGTTGCCTGAATCATAAGCTTAAAGGTGTAGAAGGGATTTATAACCAGCATGATTATTTTGAAGAGCGAAAAGAAGCTATCAATACATTATCCAACTCATTACAGACTATGATTAACAACTAAAACTAATAATAATGAGAATTATTACAGATAATTAAGGAGATACTGATGTTATACAAAAACGAATTCGGTGCTGATTTTGACTTAGGATTTAACTTAAGCGATTACCCTTATCTTAAAGATAAAAGCTGGCACAACGATGTTAGTCCAAGCTTTTACTTTAGCATTGGGCCACAGCACTACGTCTTATGGGTTGATCATGCTTACCCTGCCGAACGTGAAGACTCAAACAGTCGTTACTTAATCCAAGAAGCCACAAACGAAGGTAATGAAACACATCCAGAAATATACAGCTCTGACGGTGACATAGTATTTGAAGGCGAACGGTTCATAGATGTGAGTAACTTTTTAAGAAGCCTTAAGTGTCATCAAGGCAATATTATTAGTTAAGGCATTGATTAAAAAATATCGTTGTGACTTATAGTCTGTGGATTTCTAAAGCAAGATATAAGAAGATCAAATCTGAACCAGTATAAAGGAGATACGAAATGAAAGAATTACAAATACAAGATCTTCCCTATGAAGAGTCTTACCTTGGGTTTGATATTTATATTGAGCCTAATCCAGATAATTATCGTGATGGTTTTTGTTGGTCAATCAGTAAAGTCGAACAAGAGCACAATTCTGGGCTCGAATTTGACATACATATTGCACTAAAAACCGCATACGAAGCCGTGGAAAATGAAATCAATGCAGAAACCTAATTTTTAGATACATCAATATTTAACTGAATTTGAAGTGATTCGATAAATTCTATTTGAGTAATTCCCAAAGCTAAAACTATCGTCTCCAATGAGTCTAAAGTAATATTTCGAATACCACGCTCTACGCCTGATATGTAAGTCCTATCTATACCAGACTGTCTCGCTAACTGCTCTTGGCTTAAACCGGCTTCAAGACGAAAATCTCTCAACACTAATGCAGTTGCCTGTCTCAAAATCAAATTTATACTCCTTATCTATATTAGCTGTAATCAACTACGTTGAACAATTCATCGGTTAACTCAGTCAATTGGTGATTTTTAACATAAGCTTCAAGTAACTTAATAGGATCTTGATAATGGCAATATATCGTTGGATACAGCTCACCAAGACAATCAGTCTCAGCCGTTACTATTACTCCCCGCTCAGCTACATGCGCGGCTTTGAGCTCTCCACTCCCACCCGGAAATACGAAATGATTAGATACAGAAGCATTTACACCTTCTAGAAGAGATACCGCTTTCTGATAATAAAATTGCTTCACAAGATCTGACCACCCAGGGGCTGTATTAGGTGAGTTCGCTTCATAGTACTTAGCATCTACAACAGCAAACCTATTAGACTCAGGAAATTTAAGTACAGTATCTGTTCTCTGGCCTTTCTGGGCTACAGGGATAAACTTATCATCTATTGTTTGATATACAGGAACTGGTAATTTATTATTTACGGCGTACTTTCCAACTAGGCACTCATCTAGCATCAACTCCCACATATGGTGAAATTTTCGAACACCAATTAACACCTTACTTGCATTAGAGCCTTTTTGAACACGAAGATATTGAATTAGACTTTTAATTAAAAACATATCTCGTTCAGAGTAGGTAACCTGAAGCTCACGCTGTAAGTAAGCAATTTGTACTTCAATACTACCTAACGGCTTTGATAAGAGCTCAAGTCGTTCATCAAAATAACTAGATACCCCTAGCCAAAGCACTCCGTAGTTACTGAATAATTCTTTGATGACTTGAGCATGAATCTTTGCTGTTTCACAATTTGAAATATAACGAGATCGAGAAGCAAAAAAGTCGAGATATATCGGACCATTTTCAGTTGGATAAGAAGTGCTTCGAGCAATTGTTCGTGCCCAATTAACTTTACCAGAATTAATAGTCTTTTCTTTTACACGACGAACATACAAGCCATTTGAACGATAATCATCGAGTAGCGAAGTAGCCAACGTGAATGATCTTCCCCCGATAACTTCATCGCCATTCTCTTGCGCGTAAATAGCACTGTCTTTATTCTGATAATATTTCAACAACGCTTGGATAAGTAGGTGACTAGATACGTCCAATTTTATATTTGAAGTATTATAATTTCGAGGAAAAAAAACAGCTAAACCATCGCAATAAGATACTACTCCACAAAAATTCACCTTGAGCATATCAGGTGCAATCAGACCTAAAGTGCGCATCTCATCCAATAGAGTTTTTGGAATATTTTTATCGGATAAAAAAATGCGGTCAGATAAATAAAGTATATTATTTTTCAGCATCTTGTGATGCCTCAGCTACCTCAACTTTCATGCCCTTTGCTTCGACTTCTCTTTCTATAGCAGAACTAAACACAGCAGAGCCTTGGATATAAGCTCGAGAAAGAGTTCCAAATGTTTTATAAGTTGAAGAAAATACTTTATGTGGCCCTAAGTGACGTAATACGTCATCCCAAAGATAAACAAATAACTTACTATTTAGCACTAATTTTGCTGAGTCTGAGTCAATCAGCTCTGTAGGGCTTAAGAAAAATGGTCCTATCAAGCGATCTTCTGTAACACCTGTTTCGATTAAAACATCATTAATGCTTTGAGCTAATTTAGGCCACTCAATTGAAAATTGGCCATTAGCAGTTTGAATATATATTAAAGTATTAGGAACAGCTGGATTTGCAAAATTAATTTCCAGATATTCAAAACTCCAACGTCGCTTGAATGCAGTATCCAATGGCATTACAGCCTGATCACTGCTGTTCATAGTTGCAAGAATTGATAAATTCGCGGGGATTTCTAACTGTTTTAACTCGGAAATGCCTGCAACTCGCAGTTGGTCGTTGATATGCGTAAGCATATCAGGATCTGCAGCATCAATTTTATAAGTACTTTCCCCTGTTGTATTTCTATCGAGTAACTGAAATAACTCACCAAATACAGCTGCTGCAGGAGCGCGATTGATTTCTTCGATAACTAAACAGATATGAGTATCTGGATGAGCTTTAGCTTTCACTAAGGCATTAGTAAATGGGCCAGGGCGAAAGAGATAAGTAACACCAGAATTACCTTCATTTTCTTTTAAAATATGAGGTTTTAAAGCACCAACAAAGTCGCTGTACTGCGTGTCAGGATGAAAAACAGTAACAATTTTTTCAGCAACTTTATATTCTTCTGTATGAATTCTGTGACTCTTACCAGTTCCAGGAGCACCATAGAAAATTTTATTAGTAGCCCCCTTAAAATCAGGTCCAATAGATAGTATGGATGACCTAAAAAATATCTCAGTGCCACTTCGAATAATAGACATCTTTGGCCACAGAGGTGCAATAAGCGCAGATAAAGCAACAATTGATGCATCTGTATCTAATAAGCCTTTCTTTATATGAACATATTGATTTAGCAACGTTGAGTAGTGAACAGGCTTTTCAATATATTGATTATTACCAGATACTGGCGTCTTACTCAGAAGAAATGCATCTACAATACTACCCCATCCAATGAATCTAACCGTCGACTTACTACCTAGTAATGAGTCAACTTTGCCTTTTAAAGCTAAGGTTAAAATAATCATGAAAAGTAGGTCATCTGCTGAAGAAGATCTAAATACATAAGGGAGCTTAGCACTATATTTATCGGCTAGTGTTTGGTATGCGGTAGGATTCCGTGAAAAAGCATAAATTAAGTCACCTAGCATACTAGAGCTAGCATCAGGAACAGGTAAGGCTTTTAATATAATGGAGCACATAAAATCATCATCCGAACGATATTTCTTCCCTTTTTTAGGGTCTTGATTAATTATGTTCTTCCCACCTAGTCGGTTTTTATCTGAACGGAAAACATCAAAAAAATTATCACGACTATAATGATCTAACACATCTAATACTGGATTCGATGGTGAACTACTGTTAATCAATTTATCGAAATCAACTGCTGAAGATGTAGAACTTTTTACTTGACGAAAAATATCCATATAGAGAGTAAGCAGCGAAACTAGAGGCTGAAGCTTTAATGCATATAAAAAGTAATGGCTTGGAATATAGCAATGATTGTTGTTGCCAGAAACATCAACTCGTGCTGAGTGCTCAAATACTTCAATATCTAAATCCAGCAATTCAAAAGCTCGTTTTGCCTCATCATCAAACTTAATCTCATCAAACCGCCATCCTGCTTCTGGTTCATTTTTAAACCAATTACCAACCATATTTAATACTGAAAGCATAATTATCTCTTGCCTTGATATAAAGTGTAACTGTTAAATGAGGGGCCGATTAATCGTGCTTAATCCATAAGCTGCGAGAAACGGTTTGACGAAGATTTTCTATTAGCTTCTTATTTGTTTCAGAAAACTGTCCATTCTCAAACTCGCCTAAAAAGAATAAGAACTCAGCCAATGGTTTAGACTCAACTTCGGATAGATGCCTAAGTAAAGGATGTTCATTATTTAATGTTATGTAATGGTCATCTTCATAACCAGGCTCCCAGAGCGATCCATCTGACGTTTTACCAATACGAATATCTATATTCTCAATCATAGGCGCAACAATACGGATTTTTTGCAAATGCTCTCCACGCCCTGAGCACAAGATACGAAACTCTAATAGCGCATTAAATATAATAGCCAATGCATCACTAAAACCTGCTCGATAGATGTTGTAACGATCAGAAATGACATTACCAAACATATCGGTATTGTCTTGACCAACATCTTCGCTGCCGGAAATGATATCAAACTCCTTTCTTACTTCACGCGGCATAAAAATTCGAGCATATTTTTTACCTTGATGCTGAAGCGCCTCTGCAACTTTATCACTAGAGAACTCAAAATTATCAAGCCCCAAAATATCTGCAATTTCATAGGTCATACGGCTGGTGGCCGAATTTCTTGTTAAGTGATTTTTAAGCCACTCTTCTAACACTGAAACCTGTTTTTTTAAATCTCCATTAGGAAGATTTTTAACCTCAATACCTAAAGTGTCTTCGAAAGATGCATACTCGAGAAATACGATTGAACTTGCCGCGACGTGATAAACATAATCTGTCACTATTTGATCAGACTCGTTAAAAATACGGTTAAACAAATCAATTGGCAGAGGGATTCGATTCTGCCAAAAAATCAGCCCATCAACTCGATACTTAGAACTCTTTTCATTCAAATAACGTTTAAAATCAGATAGATCGTATTGATAACTCATTAATCTTCCTCTGCATCTGGCAGTTCTATACTCAGGTAACGCAATGTTTGGCTTACTTTTTGTCTAAACCCCTTTAAGGTATGTTGATTGGTTTCTGAGAACTCACCGTGCTCTGCATTTGACAAGCTCCATAGAAGCATATCAAGAGCTTTCATAGCTTCAACATTATCCTTACAGACGTTATACATTTTATGAAAATATGGATGTGACTTACCTAGCGTTACACATGTATTACCTTCCTCATCACATGAAGGTTCCCATAAGTCACCACCAATTAAAGATTCTTCCTCATGAACTCGAACGGTTCTATCATCATAGACTCGGATACCCTCAATGACAGTAGGTTCCATTTGATTCTGATTGCGAATAGTAACAATGTCACCATCAACCTTAATATCCGAATTTTTAGTGCTCTTTTTATGTTTATCAATCGCCTTGTCTGCGGGTCCGTGAACACGGTTTGTTGACGCTGAGATTAAACGAACTTGGTCTTTAAGGAGCTCCTGTCTCCATGGAGAAATTAATCGTTTTAATTCATCTCGAATTTCAATAGGAATAATAACTCTACTCTTTCTAAAATCGATATTAAAAACATCATCAAGCTCATGGCTAAAATTTAGTTCTACTCGAAGCCGAGTTATCTTACTTTCCTTCTTATACATTCGATGCGGCCAGCCATCATGCCATATCAAGCGGCCCTCCCGATAGATGTAAAGCCCTTGATTATCAAGGCTATATCTCGCATAGTCTCTTTCGCTAGAATCAAGTTCATTCTGAGACGGGATAATGGCGCCTTTCACAGTAAAAGATAAAATTTTATTTGCTACCTCAATTGGAACCGTTTTCTCCCTTAACACCCGAGAACGAACCCCTTTAGTTGAGTTGTTTAATTCAGAACATAGTGGATCCCAACCTTTTAAGTTAAATACTGGTGCATCCACGACCTTCATTGAAATAGTAACGTCTCCAGAATTTAAAAATTTAAAGAATACTGCGCTAAGCTCTGAAGATAGTTCTTTACCTAGAGACTTTATCTCTTCTCGCATTTGTTTATCACTGCCCATTTTGACTAAACGATCGATATTCTCCCAAATAATCATCGTTCCATTGGGCTCTTTAAAATCAGTTAGCGCATCATAATCATCGTAATACAGGCTAGGGTCAGGGGTTTCAAGCTCCCAGCGATCAGACGTAATAATTTTATCTATATCCCAAGCGCGGCCTTCATTACGTCCATCTTGATGAGTCAACACTACTAGGCGACGGCAAAATGCTGTTGATGCTGTTTTAAGCCCCATTCCAAATTTGCCTAAAGACTTAGGGTTAGTTCGTCTTGGAGAGCCATAGCGCATAGCACTTTTCAACTGTTGTTGAGACATGCCATCCCCATTATCAGTGATTATTACCCTAAATTCCCCCATCAAATACTGAAGCTCAACTTCTACTTTGGTAGCGTTTGCTGCAATTGAATTATCAATGATGTCTGCAAATGCAGCTTCTTTTGTATAACCGGTATCTCGGAGGCTCTCGACCAATCTAGCCGCTGATGGACGAAAGTCATCTTCCTCTGGCAAATCTATCTTTTGATTCATGATTCTAACGCTTCCAAATATGCAAGCATGATTTGCTTGTCTGTTTCTTTATCATCAGTAACTGAAACGACTCGTTCACTAAGCTGCTGCTTTAAACGAAGACGCTCATCAATTTTTTCTTCTATGGTATTGGCATAGAACATGTAGTAGACATCTACAACTTGCTCTTGGCCATTTCTCCACGCCCTAGCAGTGGCTTGTTCTTCAAGGGCCGGATTCCACTGCCGACTGTAATGGATCACATTTGTTGCGGCCGTAATATTGAATCCCATTCCAGCTGTTTTAGGATGTAAAAGTAATACGTCGAAACCATCCGATGCAGAGAAGTCGTCGATTAAGGGTTGTCGCTCTTCATTAGGCGTTCTTCCATCAATAATGCCAGGTGAAACTTTATATCTTTCTTTGATAGCATCTTGGATTAAATCAATCGCCTTATGGAATGTCGCAAAGATGATCACTTTACCTTTAGCATTAGCAATTTTGTCGAGTTGAAGAATTAACAATTCAAATTTTGCACTATTGGCCTTGAGCGATCTCACATCACGGCTAATCGATGAATCAAGCAAAGCTGGATGAGCGGTAAACTGCTGCAGCTTATTAATCAAAGGCAGAATCCCACCAGCACCATTAGCTGCATCATTTTTCATTTCATCAATGATCAAGTCATAGCCGATAGTTTCTTTTTCGCTAAGCGATACTGCAGTATGGATATCTAACCTTTCAGGCAATTGTTTTAAGACATCTTTTTTCATTCGCCGTAATGTAATTTGTCGAAGACTATTTTCGAGTTCATCCAAATTTTTATTTAACGTGTCAGCTATATTTGAATCAACATAGGTACTTTTGAAATCTTTTTCAGTTCCAAGGAAACCAGTGAACACTAAGTCAGACAATGCCCATGCATCCATCAGACTGTTTTCAACAGGAGTTCCCGACATTGCAACAATAACACCGACGTCTAGACGCCTAGCTGAAAGTGAACGACCTGATTTAGGATTCTTTAACATGCTAGCTTCATCAAACAATGCAAGGTCGAAGTATATTTCTTCAAACATAGTAATGTCAGAAGACATAGTGCTGTATGGCGTAATAATCACGTTGTAATTATCGAATGCAGAAACGACACCTCTCCTTTGATTACCGTAATGAAGATATGGAGTAATACTAGGTGCAAAAAACCTAAATTCCCGAACCCAGTTATCGATAAGAGGATTTGGAACAACAATAAGAATTTTACTTTTAGGGTTCTTTTCTAACACATCGCAACATAAAGCAATGACTTGGGCTGTTTTCCCTAGCCCCATATCGTCTGCTAAAATTGTACCCACTGCATTTTCGGCACAAAAACTGAGCCAATTAACACCAGCTTCTTGGTATGGATAAAGTGATTGAACAAACAGTTTTTTGTGGTGAGATTCTTTTTGTTGATTAGTTCTTAGTTGCTCAATAAGATCAGAAGGAATTTCAATAATTAGCCCCTCTTGAAAAAGGGTGCGAAGAAGTTTAATTAGTTTAGATAAAGATAAATCACCGAATGCAGCTTCCAAGCATTCATTTATCCTTGAGCTAACAAAACAAACTCGGCCTTCGTCTGGAATAAAGTAGCCATACTTTACTAAAGCATTAGTTTGCTTCACATCCAAAGGTCGGTCTCTAAAATGTAGAGTAAAATTAGGTATAGGCGCAAGCTCAAACACAAATTGTATTTGAGCAGGACGTTTCGAAATAACAAATTCGGTATCGATTCCATCAGATAAAGCAGAGAATCTTCCAAGTCTAAATACAGCCTCTGGAGCTACCACCTTACCTTTTTCTTCAATTATGCCTTCATTGATCTTGTAGCTCATTTACAATCCCTATAAATGCCAGGTTAAAAACCGGATAAACCTTGCATTTAAACATGTATGAATATACAGTGCTTTAATTGCCAGGTCTAAAACCGGATACATTACAAGTAATATGGTGCTAACATTGAACACATCAAACTATATCAAAGAGTTACGAAATAATCTCGCATTAGGTCAACGTGAACTAGCAAATTTGATAGGTTTAGGAAAAGACGGTGAACGGACAGTTCGAGGCTGGGAAGCCGGAGAGCATAAACCTTCGCCACTAAAATGGGGGAAAATTGTAGATCTCGAAAAAGAAATGCAAAGTTTCTATGATAACGCCCCCTTAAAACAAGGAAAAATTGAAGACGCTGACTTTCGCTTTATTGACCTTTTTGCTGGCATCGGGGGAATCCGCTATCCTTTCCAGCAACTAGGTGGTCACTGTGTATTCACTTCTGAGTGGGATAAGTTTGCACAAAGAACCTATCTAGCTAATTACGGTGAAATGCCAAATGGAGATATCACTAAAATTGCAGCTAAGGATATTCCAGATCATGAGATTCTTCTTGGCGGTTTCCCATGCCAGGCATTTTCTCAAGCAGGTTTAAGACAAGGATTTAGCGATACTCGTGGAACGATGTTCTTCGAAGTTCAGCGTATTTTGACAGAAAAAAGACCAAAAGCTTTTTTACTTGAAAATGTGAAGCAACTTAGAGGACATGACAAAGGTCGCACGCTCAAAATGATCCTAGATATCTTACAAGGTCAAAATGAACAAGACATTCCAGAAGATATTCCGATGAGCGAAGAAGCACGTAATGCTCTAGCTGATAAGTTGAATTACTGGGTGGATGTTCGTGTATTAAGGGCAGGTGATTTTGGTGTGCCACAAAACAGAGAGCGAGTATTCATAATCGGTTTTGATAAGAACCAGTTTCCAAATGTTGATTTTGATAAAGCATTTTGTTGGCCAGAGCCACCAAAGACCCCTACATGTGTTGGAGAGATACTTCAAACCGAACTAGAACTAAAAACTGATCAAGAAAAATATGGAAAAGACCGTTTTACTATTTCAGAGAAACTCTGGGAGGGTCACCAAAAACGCAAAGCTGGACACAAAACAAAAGGAAATGGTTTTGGTTACTCATTAGTCAGTGGGTCTAGTGAGTACACTAACACCATTAGTGCACGATACTATAAAGATGGCTCTGAAATCCTTTTAGACCAAAGCCACTTAAACAAAAACCCTCGGATGTTAACACCACGCGAATGCGCTAGGCTTCAAGGGTTTCCAGAGAGCTTTAAAGTTGATGCAGTATCCCAAAACCAAGTTTATCAGCAGTTCGGGAACTCAGTATGTATGAAAGTGATTGAGGCAGTGGCTGAACAAATGGTAAATGCTTTATCTACCGCTGAAAGTTTAAGTCAAAATACCCCACAAACTAAAGCGGGTTAAATTATGAAGCCTCTAAAAATGTTCTTTTTTGACATGGAAGGAACCTTACTCAAAAAAAATAGCCATTTCGATAATGGAAAAGTAGCGCCAAGCGCATGGACCGTATTAGCAAAAATTATTAGCAACGAATGCTACTTAGAGGAAGAAGATAGTAAAGATAAATGGCTTAATGGTTACTATTCTAGCTACACATCTTGGATGATGGACACGATAAGGATTCAGATGAAACATGGAATGCGAAAAAACCATCTGGATCAAGTTATTCAAACAGCAGAGTTTCATCAAGGTGCATACGAGTTAATCGATTACCTAAAAAATCAAGGTATTGTAACAGTCCTTATTTCTGGAGGTTTTAAAGAGTTAGCAAATATTGCCCAAGTTGAGCTTAAAATAGATCATGCTTATAGCGCTTGCGAGTATTTTTTTGATAGTGATGGCAAAGTAAAACATTTTAACCTTTTGCCAACTGATGAAGAGGGAAAGTTGATTTTTATGCAACATCTAGCACAAGAATATAATGTTGCGTTGGATGAGTGCGCATTTATTGGAGATGGAAAAAATGATGTATACCTAGCAAAAGCTTGTGGTACGTCAATAGCCTTTAATGCTCAAAGCGAACTAAAGGCTGTTTGCAATATTGTTGTTGAACAGGAAACTCCTGATTTATATAAAGTGATAGACTTACTTTATAGCAGTTGATTTACTGATAGTTTCCTTCCTCGTCTATTTGAATAGCTTTTACTTGGTCAGGTGACGCCTGCATATTTTGTTTAGTTGCTGGCTGGGCATTAAGTTGATAAGTGGCTAAAGGAGTTTTATTGCTTTTTAGCCCTTCAATTTCACGCCTCAAAAGTTCAAGTTCCTTACCTAACGAATCAGTTTTATATTTATTTTCTGTTGTCTGCTCTGAAAACCTCTTCAAATCAAAGTTCCAAGTAAAAAACCAATCCCTTCCCATAGAAAGAAGACTAAATAAAAAACCTACAATAGCTACATAAATCAAAAGTCTTCCTAAGCTATACTCTTTAATTTTATCAGTAACGGCCTTCTTTACTCGTTCTTCAATTTCATTAGTATTTAAGAAGGTCTTAGGAAGAAATGCTAACTCCTGTATCCGATGGCTTATATAATCTTCATATTCATGCTTTTTTGTTGGGAATTTGAGATTAGTTAAAGCATCGGGTGTGTCATCTATTTTATGGAAGACGATACGGAAAAATGACAAGTCATGGGGAGAATCAGGATTAGGAATTTCAGTAACTTGATTAGATAAGTTAAGAATAAGTGTAGATACTGGCCCATAATAATTTTGATCTATGATACCGGTATTAAGAGCAAGCAGACCTCTTTGTGACATTCTATTCTTTAAAAAAACATAGGCAATATATCCCTCTGGGACACGAATATACTGCTTCGATATAAGGTATGCAGAGTTCTGAGGTTTAAGATTATCTATCGATGGCCTTCTCTTTACCTTATCGTTGTCATCTTTGTAGATAATCTCCTTGACCTCTACGTCAAAGCTAGATTTATTCATGTACGGTTTAGGATTTATTATGTTTTGATGTTCATCTAAAACGAAGCCCAATTCAACAGCTCTAAACGTAGTTAACTGCATATAAATCCTTTAATAAAAAATATCCATTCTTCTTAAAATTACAACATAACTAAATCTAGAGCAACAGAATGTAAGTTTAGTTTTTTTTATCAGACTCACATAGGTACCTAATCATCATCCCTTGCTTCTATCCTTTCTAAAATCCAATCTTGTACTTCACTATCTACCCAGGCTACCGCTCTTAAACCAAGGCTTACCGGTTTTGGAAAGGTTTTATCTGCAATGTAGTTATAAATAGTCGAACGCCCTAGCCCAGTGCAATCCATCACTTCTTTCAGTTTAATTAGTCTCATTGTGAATTCCTCATATTTGATTCACAACATGGGGAACTCTGGTAAATTTTAACTTTGCAGATCATCGTTCTCGAACGGATTTCAGGTATATATCACCTATGTGCATAAGCAAACTAACTCATCAAAGGAATCTCGTTATGCACAAAAAATCAAATACAAACTCGAGTGAAGCTTGGCCAAAAACCTCTTTAGAGATACTTCAGAGCGCTGCAAATATCATTGCAGAAAAGCTCAACTATCAAGACGCATACACCAATCCACAGACAACAAAAGACTTTCTGACATATAAGCTAGGCGGTTATGAAAGAGAGGTCTTTGGCGTAATGATGCTGAATGCACAACACCAGCTAATTGAATTTCGTGAGCTGTTTTTCGGCACGATTGATGCTGCTAGCGTATACCCTAGGGAAGTGGTGAAGGCTGTACTTGAAGTTAATGCTGCTGCAGTTATCTTTGCTCATAATCATCCCTCAGGTGAGCCAGAACCCTCACAGGCAGACAAACAGATAACAAAGAAGCTGACTGATGCTTTAGCGCTTATCGATGTCAGAGTATTGGATCACATCGTAGTGGGCACGACTCCAGTGTCTTTTGCCGAGCGAGGATTAATATAGCCATTGCCTTGCGCTCCCTGTGCTAACGACCGCTGATAACACGTCATTAGCAAACACATCTATATCTTTTCTACTCCCACAACTTACCCGCCACCAGCAAACAAAGGATTAAGAGCGCATGCCCTTAATCCTTTGCTGTGCCGTGTGTGTTATTTAAGGAACTCATATGACGATTTCAATTGATACCAATCAAAGACCAGCAATGCCGATACCGTTCTATCAATTGCTGACCCAAGAACTGCTGAACACCAGTCCAAAAGATGCAAATGCAATCACCTTATATTTTCGTGATCCTGACTATTCACCTGAACGAGGTGGATTTCATCCTGTTGAGGTAAGGCTTGAAAAGCAATTTGATCGTTGGCGTTTAGTCTATGTGACTGATTTTGCCTTTCACGGTTATGAATTAATTAAGGACATTGATATCTGCTTTAACAGCAAGCAGGTCTATAGCTCACTTGGTGGGTGGATAAACCATGATGAGGGTGAAGAGCTCATTGAGCTATTTAGCGACAATTTCATCAGTTATCACCATATGGATGTTTACCAAGTTCAAGTCGCATTGGGTTAAATATCAGATTCAAATCCAAGTTCCCATATTGGTAAAACGGGAACTTGGGAACCCAGCAATATCAAGGGGTGTAAGCAATATTACCTTTTGAAGTACTCAAATCGTCTTTATAGCCCAAATAAGGAACTTGAACATGGCGGAAGTACAAGCAATCAAAAAGCATGAAACCATTCAACTCATTGGCCATTTATTAGAAATGCGCTGTAGTAAGCAAATGGCCGATATTTGGAATATCGGCCTTAATCTTGCGCTACGGATTTCTGATTTATTGGCTATCCAATTTGATGATATCCAAGGAGAACGCCTCATTGTCAAAGAAATGAAGACAGGCAAGCAAGCTAACATCAAGCTCAACCACAAGGTGTTAATGCATATTCAAGATGTCAGGGCTGAATACCCACAACATATCTACCTCTTTCAGTCCTTCCGTAATCAACAGTCTAAAAATATTAAACCTAGGCCACTCACTCGACGTGCTGTTACCAAAGCATTTGCGTTAGTAGGTGAAGAACTAAAGCTAGCGCTTGGCACACACTCAATGAGAAAGACTAGAGGCTACCATCTTTACCAAAACACTAAAGATATTGGTCGTGTAATGAAGATGCTAAGACATAGCTCTGAGGGAGTAACACTGCGGTATATCGGCATTACTCAGGATGATGTTGATAAGGATTTTGTTGAACTGGAAATTTAAATATTTGTTATTACAACCACACTAACCATTAACTCACATCACTGACAAAAACCTTACAGCTAATAGCTCTGCCTCATGTGACTGAAGCCTAATATCTCCCCTCTAAAACTGATTAATAACTTCACTTGTACTACATGCGGTTATTGCTATTAGCTCATTAAACTTTTGATTAAGGAAAGCATATGAACTCATTTCAACCTGGCGATCACCTTGTCACTAATCTCGATACCCTTGGGTTAACAAAGCACCATGGTCTCTATATTGGTAACCATAGAATTATCCACCTAGCCAAGAGCGGCACCATAGAAGAGATAGACATTGGGTCCTTCTCCAATGGCAACTCTATCTGGGTGAAGAAATCGACTTATTTTCCAGATTTAGCAATCGAATATGCGCTAAGTAAACTAGGGTGTACTTCATATAATCTAGTCACTAATAATTGTGAACAATTCGTCAATGAATGCTTAGATGAACAAAGAACATCCAATCAAGTAAGTAATGTCTCGCATCTTGCCATTCAAACTGCTGCAAGGTCAGGATTACTAGGCAGAGCAGCATCAAAGGTGGCTAAAGGTACGATAGCAAACGTCACTTTAGCCTCTACTGCAGCTAAGATGACTGGTGAATACATAGGTCTACCCGATAACATCAATACGGTATTGGGTACGCCTGGTGACCTTGTGGGTAAGCCATTGGAATGTTTATTCACTGGTACAACTCGAACACTAGAAGATAGTTATGATTGTCTAACTAAAGGTGAGCTGTCGAACGCAGGTATTAAACTAGTCACTGGTGCGATAGAAACGGGTACCACAGCGTTGATATTTACCCCTGTTGTCGTCACTGTGACAGGAGCTAAAGCTGGTGTCGAATTAGTATCAGATGCCTGGCATTGGTTATGGGATTAATGTCTATATAACATTAAGAGAGAAAGTGGCTATAAGGCCACTTTCTCTCTATTTGGTTTCTTTTACTTCTGACTCAATAACTTGAAATATTGAGCTCTGTACTCAGTTACCAATGCCTTATATACGACTATAACCAAATGAACGAGTCCTATCACCATAATGCTTAGTCTCTAACTTGGCAAAATAACTCAATCGATAAAAGGCGGCATTAAATATCAGCGGGTAATCCAGTGCATTCTTATTAATATAGTAAACGGGCTTATCCCTGGGGAAGTGTACTAAACCTCTGGCATTGTATGCATCTAGGCCTAACGCACTGGCCCAGGCTTCAACTATCTTGGTACTCAAGTTTTGCCCACTATGATTGAAATCACCTAGATGATTATAAGCATCGTTATTAAGCAAGATAGCCACATGGTAATGGTCCGTATCAGCATCAGCTCGCTCCCTTGCCCAAATATGACGCAGAGTACAACGATGCACCCGCTTACCCTCACGTTGCTTGATAAGCCTATCATGTTGGATTTTAGCGTTCAGAGATTTAAAGAACTTGCTGATCACTGTTGAATCATAAACCGTTGGTGAGTCGTGAAAATTAAGCTGTGGTAGATGCAAATCAAACCGCACCATAAAAGTACGAGAGTGATCATTCTGAGCAGTCTGTAAGGTCTGTAGAATAACGCTTAAGTATTCAGCGCTTAGTGGCTTTGGATAAACATTGAGGCCTTGATATTGACCATTATTGATGACACTAAGGTTAGTGTTAGAGATGTGACGTGTTTGCATTTTGAAATTCCATATAGGTTATTGATTCATAACTTATATGGTTCGAGTATTTTTCAACCTGCTCGGCCTCTTTACATATTCTTCAGAACGTACGGTCTAGAACACTATGTAACTAGATAAGACAATAGTATTAACAAACCGACAAACCTAGTCCCTTAAACACAAGGCATGCTTGGACATTTGAGCATTCAAGACAAGGGATCTATGGGGTTACGTTACTCGACAATTAAACTAGGAAAGAATTATACGATATCTAGTCGACACGGGTACTTTTACTCGAATTAGAAAATGAAATATCAGATCTCAAGTAACTTTATTGAAACGAATTCTTTTTATCACCCAGTACTAATGAATCGTTATCGATTAGTTCATTATCAACAACAAGAGCTAAACGAGGGAGAGATTGGCTAGACTGACTAGCTATTTCGAAGATAGCGTTGCTGACATAAAAGCCACCAGTCTCGTTTACTTTACTAGATTTGTCTTTATCCTGAATATCTAAATTAGTGTCAATGTTGCTTAATCTCTTTTGCGCTATTAGGTATTTAGTAGGGCAATAAACTATATCAATAATTGTTGAGTTATATTCCTTCTTAAAAAATGCAAGTTGAGCAATGATCTCAATAAGTTGATAGGATATATTGCGAGCTAGCCGTGTATAGAATTCGTCCACAACAGCTAAATTTGCTTTATTCGTTGCCCATTTATTAAAGGCCTCAAAAGAAGTGGGCTCCTTGTCGTCCAAGATAGACGACTCTCCATTGTGAGATTTAACTGGAAGATATAATTTCAGAAATTCGACAATCTCCTTTGCTGACTTGGGCTGATCTTTGTAATGTGGGCCTGTAAATAACCTAATGATAAAGTGAAACAAAGAAATTAAGTGAGGTCTTAAAGTGTGATGATTTATAGCTGCATGACAAAAAGCACTCATCGAACATAAATCAGGCTCAATCCGTCCGCCATCAAATGCCTTTTTGACATTTTTAGAGTTACTTGTTAACAGCATGAATAAGTTAGCAGAACTGTACATATCTGGAGAGAACAACTGGTTTTCAAAGGATAATGGTGGTGGTAATGGTAAACCTATATGAGTAACTTGAATATTTCCATTAAATTGATTGATACAGTAAATAAATGGACTTTTCGCAAACAAACCACAACCACGATAAGGTCTTAGAGCAAAAACACCTGACAGCTTCAGGGCTTTAGAGGCATTTTTCTTAATAGAATTAGTATCCATACCCGTAAGCACTTTGAGCACTGATAAATGTCTAGTTAAATCAATATATGGTTCTTGGAGTAAAATACTAGCCAGTACCAATATTCGTGTATTAAGAGATTCGTTCAATTGCAATGGTTTCACTAGCCAAGCCTCAAAAAGTCCCAAGACCTCTGAATTTATTTGGCTAGCCAATTGCAGGTTTACAGTTGCCTGTGAAAGACGATAAGTGGGGGCTGAACTTGAGTTATAAAGGTGTGATGGCTTTAGGCTATTAATATACCCTTCATTCACAAGATAGGTTAGTGAGCGATTAAAAGTTGTTTTAGATACCCCTATCTGGAGCCAACTCTGATTTTGTTTTGGTACTATGACTTGTGCACCATAGCAAATGTACCATCGCAATAAAACAAAACGCGTACTAGGCGTAGCGCCCGTCATGCTATCAAGTAAATTTTTCAACATTCATCCCTAATTCAGCACGTATAACACTCTAAAACCCTATAAAAATGCACCTTACACACTTTTAAGACACTAGTAATTCTACTAGTAATTTTGTAAAGTATCAAAATTACTAGACGATATCACATAAGATTATGGAAAATAATTTACTTCATCAGGACTTCGGATCTCTATTTTATTTTCTAAATTCAGATACACCAAACGAAGTCGAGTGGCTAAAGAAATACATAAGAAAGCAAGGTTATAATGAATCTAATTATAACCTTACCAATGTTACTCAAATTATTGATTACTTACTTAAATCAGGAGTACCAACACACTGCAAAAACTGGCAAACTTTTGCAGATAAAATGAAAAAAGCTTATCGGACTCGCCAAACAAGAAAAGGCAAAAATAGAAAAAAAATGCTGAATGTAACATTAGAACCTAGTTTACTAAAGCATCTAGATACCGAATGCAAAAAGCATGAACTTTCTAGAAGCCAATTCATAGAAATAGTTCTCGAAGGGACAATACAAGATCTAATGAAGATTCAGGAACAGAAGCATATAGATAATGAAAGAAGAAAAAACATTCAAGAATACAAAAAAATAAGTGATTTAACTCTAGAATCACATAAAAAACAACTACGGATCAATGAGCTAACTTGCGAACTAGATAGAGTGAATAATTCATTAGAAAAAGTTCAAGAAACACTAAGCTACTTCTTTGAAACTATTCAACAACGCGCAATACATAATAATGAGTATGATATTAAAGCAATATGTGAACTTCAAGACCGCTATCTAAATGCAATTTCAATAAATATAAAGCAAACCTAAACGGTGGGTAATTTGGCGAGTAACAATCAACAACACAATAAAAACAAAAAATAAATTCATGTTTTATATCATATTTTTTAAAATTACAACATTCAGATCCAAAATGTGGAATAATGTTAAAACGATAAGCTATTAGAACAAAAAAACCTGCCGCGGCAGGTTTTTTATTAAGCTTGATAAATATTAGATATCCATACAGCTTTTAAGCTTATTCATGGCATTTTTTTCTAACTGTCTTATACGTTCAGCAGACACTTGATAAGTATTTGCTAGCTCTTGTAGCGTGGTCTTATCATCATCTAACCAGCGAGAACGCAGAATATGCTGGCTACGCTCGTCCAAGGTTTTAATCGCTGATAATAAACGGTCCTGCGAGTCTGACTCCCAGTTATCATCTTCAATGTTTTGGGCGATGTCTGAGGCGTGATCTTGCAAGTACAATGCGGGTGCATAATCGGTTGTGTCATCGTCACTGTCATTAATCAAATCAAATGCAGGATCCTGAGCCGCCATACGAGACTCCATCTCGGTCACGTCCGACTTAGACACACCTAAATTTTCGGCCACCATTGACACTTCGTCATCGCTGAACCAGCCTAAGCGTTTTTTAGATTTGCGAATATTGAAAAATAGTTTGCGTTGGGCTTTGGTTGTTGCAACTTTCACAATACGCCAGTTTTTGAGCACGTATTCATGAATTTCAGCTTTAATCCAATGCACTGCAAATGATACTAGACGAACGCCAACATCAGGATCAAAACGTTTTACCGCTTTCATCAAACCGACATTGCCTTCTTGAATTAAATCCGCTTGTGGCAGCCCATAACCAGAATAGCCTTTAGCTATGTGTGCAACAAAACGAAGATGCGACATAATAAGTTGTTTCGCCGCTTGAAGATCGCCAGTTTCTTGTAAACGCTTGGCGAGATCAAACTCAGTATTAGCATCTAACATTTCAATTTTAGATACTGACCGAATATAAGCTTCTATGCTACCACTGCTTTGGGGTAACGCTAGCGCCATTGATTGCGTTTGATTAGTCATTCGCTCTCCTACTGCTTTAATAAAACCATGCTACAAAATCTTTGAATACAATGAGATAAATTAAAAACTCACAAGATATTGGCGAATGAACTTTCTATTTTTAAGACATCTTATGTCAAATAAAGTTCATCCGAGCGGTTATTTAACCCGTTAATACACTACTTTGCAAGTAAACTAAGCTTCATTTACTCATTTTACATAGATTAACTTAATCGGTAAATTCTGTTAGCGCCTGATATCTGTGTTTATATTAATTAACTGTTACCACTCTATTTACGATGGAACTCTTTTGAATCAAGTTACTTGCCATAGGCAATTAACTACCGACGGTTTATGACGGTTCGATTTTACGCAAATGTTGACGCACAGATAAGTAAGAGCCTAACCAGCCTAAAAATGAAGCCAGTAAAACCAGCTGACCTAATTCGGCAAAAGTCAGTGACTCTAAACTTAGTTGACTACCATATAGCCCCATTAAGTCTGCTAATGCGCCATCTAAATACCAAACTAATAAATTAATAATGATCCATGCCAATAGCCCACCAATGACCCCGTACCATATACCAGTGTACAAAAATGGTCGCTGAATAAAGGCTTCTGTGGCGCCGACTAATTTCATAATTTCAATTTCGGTACGACGATTCATAATAGCCAGTCGAATGGTATTACCTATCACTAATACCACAGCCAGTACTAATAATGCCGCGATTGCCAGTACGGTTTTCTCAAGCAAACGTACCATGGCTTGTAAACGCTCTAACCATTCAATATCTAAACGGCCAAAACTAACCTCAGGTTCACGTTCAAGCTTACGTAATAATTCTCGCGCACCTGTTGGGCTTGAATACTTTAACGATGGTGTGACTGTGACCACTGCTGGTAATGGGTTTTCATCGAGGTAAGACAAGGCCTCACCAAAACCAGATAAGCGCTGAAACTCTTCTAAGGCTTGATCACGGCTAATATAGTCAACCGACTCGACTTCTCGAAACACTTTAATGCGTGAAATTAAACTTTGAATGGATTGCTCGCTACGCCCTTCGTTAATAAACAAGGATATCTCTGCAGCGCTATTCCAAGATTGGGTGATATTTTCGGCATTTTTAACTAATACTTGCAAGGCGGCAGGTAAGCTTAAACTGACCCCAAGTACTGCCATTGTCATCACTGAAGATAACGGATTACGCCACAACTCACCCATGCTCGACATGCCTTGTTGAACATGACGAATAAAAAACATCACTATTCGGCCACTCATAGGTAGTTTGCTTTGAGTAATATTATTGTGTTTAGCCATTAGCCTTCTCCCGCTAAACTGGAGTGCGACTCACCGCCAATCATTTTGCCCTGTTTAAGGGTAAAGGTTCGATATTTCATCCGCGCAATTAACCCTAAATCATGGGTGGCAATTAACACGCTAGTGCCAGCATCATGGAAGGTTTCAAATAACCTTAAAATATCCATAGACAATTTAGGGTCTAAGTTACCTGTGGGTTCATCGGCTAATAAAATAGGTGGCTTATTCACAATTGCGCGGGCAATACCCACCCTTTGTTGTTCACCACCAGACAACATAATAGGGCTATGTCGCTCTTTGCCATATAGCCCTACCATATCTAACGCGCCTGCAACACGCTTTTTAATTTCGCCATGGGAAAAGCCTTCAATCACTAATGGCAATGCCACATTATCGAAGACACTTTTGTCCATTAATAGGTGATGGTTTTGAAAAATCATCCCTATATTACGACGCAAATAAGGTACGTGTTTAGCACTGACATTGGCAATGTCATGCCCATTGATAGCCACTCGACCTGCTGATGCACGCTCAATAACAGTGATCAATTTAAGCAAGGTACTTTTACCTGCACCAGAGTGACCGGTTAAAAAAGCCATCTCACCTTGACGAAGATGAAAATTAACATCCAGTAAGGCTTTTTGCCCGCCTGGATAGACTTTACTGACCTGCTCAAATTGGATCATGTTTTGTTATTCTGCCTTTTCTTGACTAAATAATGCTTCGATAAAATCATTGGCATTAAAAGTACGTAAATCATCAATTTGTTCGCCAACACCAATGTGACGAATCGGAATATTAAACTTATCTGCTATGGCGAAGATAATGCCACCCTTTGCAGTACCGTCTAACTTGCTTAAGGTAATACCTGTCACGCCTACTGCTTCTTGAAATAACTGCGCCTGACTAATCGCATTTTGTCCCGTGCTAGCATCTAACGTTAACATGACTTCATGGGGAGCATTGATGTCGAGTTTTTTCATCACCCGAACCACTTTTTTCAACTCTTCCATTAAGTGGCTTTTATTCTGTAAACGGCCCGCAGTATCGGCAATTAGCACATCGACTTTACGCGCTTTAGCAGCTTGTAACGCATCAAAAATAACGGAAGCACTGTCGGCACCTGTGTGCTGTGCCACAACCGGAATATTATTGCGCTGTCCCCAAACTTGTAGTTGCTCAACAGCAGCGGCTCGAAAGGTATCACCAGCGGCTAACATGACAGATTTACCTTGTTTTTGATACTGTTTTGCCAATTTGCCTATAGTCGTTGTTTTGCCTACACCATTAACGCCTACCATTAAGATAACAAATGGACCGTCGACATTATCAGGCACTAAAGGAACGGCTACAGGGGCTAACATTTTGTGCATTTCATCACGCATAAGATCATACAGCGCTTCTGCATTTTTAAGCTGTTTACGCGATGCTTGCTCAGTTAAGCTTTTGATTAACTTGGTAGTTGTTTCAACACCCACATCGGCGATTAACAGTTGTTCTTCAAGCTCTTCAAATAAATCATCATCGATTTTTTTGCCGCTAAACAGACCAATGAATCCAGAACCGATATTTTCACTGGTACGCATCAAACCACGTTTTAATCGAGCAAACATGCCTTCTTTTTTTGGCTTTTCTTGAGGCTCTGGTTCAACTTGGGTAACCACACCTTGCGCACTATCCTCTGCAGCCTGAGCTTCAGCGGCAGCTAATACTCTAGCTTCTTCTGCAGCCTGAGCTTCAGCGGCAGCTAATACTTTAGCTTCTTCTGCTGCCTGAGCTTCAGCGGCAACTAATACTCTAGCCTCTTCTACTGCCTGAGCTTCAGCGGCAGCTAATACTCTAGCCTCTTCTGCTGCCTGAGCTTCAGCGGCAGCTAATACTTTAGCCTCTTCTGCTGCTTGAGCTTCAGCGGCAGCTATTACTTTAGCCTCTTCTGCTGCTTGAGCGTCAGCGGCGGCTATTACTCTAGCCTCTTCTACTGCCTGAGCTTCTGCGGCAGCTATTACTTTAGCCTCTTCTGCTGCCTGAGCTTCAGCGGCTGCTAATACTCTAGCGTCTTCTATTGCCTGAGCGTCAGCGGCTGCTAATACTCTAGCGTCTTCTATTGCCTGAGCGTCAGCGGCAATTTTTGCATCACTCGCTTGACTAGCGTTATTTTGAGTAAGATCTTGAGCAACGTCTTGGACAACTTCTTTGGAAGTTTCAACCCCCTCTTGCTCGTTCTTGTCTTTACGAAACCACGAGAAAAAACCTTTCTTTGCCATGTTTACTACCAGTGCTCAATATAAAATAAGTTCAATTACAGCGAATTTTTTACGCCAATAGCGGTTATTGGAGAATACTCAGTATTTTGGTTGAGTTTAATATAAAATATCAGCTGTTTAAGGTGAGCATAGTCTACCACTTTCTTTTTCTTTGTTCAGACAAAATCACGAGGAACACATGGCACGACAAAATAGCAGCAGTGGACAGGTCAGAATTATTTCTGGCCAATGGCGTTCTCGCAAGCTGCCGATCCATGATTTAGAAGGCTTACGCCCCACAACAGACCGCGTACGTGAAACCTTATTCAACTGGTTATCGGTAGATATTCGTGGCGCTAGAGTATTAGATTGTTTTGCCGGAAGCGGTGCATTAGGCCTAGAGTCGTTATCACGTTACGCCGAATTTGCGTTAATGTTTGAATTACAAAAAAGTGCTGCCAACCAACTGACTAAAAATCTGCACACACTTAACTGCACCAATGCCAAAGTGATTAATGGTGATAGCTTGCAGTTATTGACTAAAGGAACAGATCAAGGCTTTGATGTGGTTTATATTGACCCTCCCTTCCGTAAAGGTTTGGCAAAACAGACTATTGAGTTATTAATGACCCATGGCTGGTTAAATAACGATGCACTCATTTACCTTGAAACAGAAACAGATCTTACTGAGCTAGTTATTCCCGCAAGCTGGCTGCCCCTGAAACAAAAAACAGCCGGCCAAGTGAGCTACCGCTTATATACTTATCAACCAGAACCATAAACTAACTCAACATAGTTAACCGCACTTTAGCACTCATCCATAAAAAACCTCGTTCACTTGAACGAGGTTTTTTATTCAGTAGCCTAAATCAAGTTACTTTTTAGGGTACGGATGGGCGACACCTTTATGACAATCAACACAGGTTTTTCTGTCTTCGGGTGATTTTTTGAAATTATTGTCATGCATTTTTTTCGCCATTTTTTTCATGCCTTCTGGCTGGTTCTCATAAATGCGAGTATGGCAATGACGACAGTTGGCTGAGTCATTGGATTTAAAATACTTTAGCGCTAAATCTGCTTGTGCTTTACGGTTTTCATCTAACCATGCCTGGGTATTGAAATCATCAATCACCATAAAACCATATAAATCTTTAGAAACGATGATTTTCTTGATCAAGTAATCAACTGGACCATGGGGTAAGTGACAATCCTGACATTGCACTGTTACCCCTGCATTTCCTCCGCCATGAGCTGACGCTAACACTTCATCTTTTAAAGAATGGTTACTGTGACAAGACATACAGAAGGCATCTGTACTTGTTGCATGTAAGGTTTGTTGAGTTGCAAAGTAGCCAACTACCCCTAAAATCACACCGACAACAATCAGTACGATAATGGAATATTTTGCACTTGGTTTAAATAGGGTTCGCCAGTTCATCACACATCTCCGTTTTACAGCATTTTATACATTATTAATTTTGAGTAAGTGTAGAGTGTTGTGGTACGAAAAAAGCAGATATGCCTCTAGATTTAGATAAATAGATACAACTCATTACGTAAACTTTGAAGTTGATCCATAATCGACTCACTATGACCCATTCCAATCTTAAACTAAACTCAATACAACTGAGGTGACTTAACAACAAGACACAAAAAGTCAGCTGTATAATTGCAATACAGATCCCAAAACGAGCATAATCACATAAATTAACCTTGGGACAATTAATGTCTACCGCTTTGACTTAGCGCTAAAATTAATTATTATTTCATATTGATAGGGATTATCTTATTTGACAGGATTGTCGTGACCAGAAAGCGAAAAACAAAGCCGCCTCGACACAAGACTTGGCTAGTTTCAATATCGATATATTGCATATTCATCGCGATATGCTCAATCCCCAAAAACACCCTCAGGGTTATCAGCAATGTATTGAACAACTTATTTTACGTCGCAAAAATGGTGATTTTAGCCAATGGAATAAAGCGTGAAAAGCGACAATTCGACAAGAATATGGTCGTCATGGTGGGGGGCTATTTGGCTGGGACTTTAATAATCATCGTGATTTTTGCGACCAAACAGAAAACCCTTTAAGACTTATCTATTTGATCGCATTTTTTTGCATAAACTTAGCTGCTCTAGCGATATTGTTCAGTAACAATCAATATCTCAATAATTGTTAGCCTTTAGCCAAAATGTGCTGTTTTTCACGGGCAAGCTTAAACATACTTAAACCAGCCCAAAGCATAATGACACCGCCTACAGCGAGCATAGCGTAGATGATCTTTTGATCAGCAAGCATAGGTAA
This sequence comes from Shewanella sp. OMA3-2, assembly GCF_021513195.1. NCBI lineage: Bacteria > Pseudomonadati > Pseudomonadota > Gammaproteobacteria > Alteromonadales > Shewanellaceae > Shewanella > Shewanella sp. OMA3-2. The sequence continues at coordinate 199,510 of NZ_CP090974.1, forward strand.
AAAGTTTTCATCAAAACCAGCAAATACGCCATATAAGCCTAAGCCAAACAGCAGACTGCCCGGTAAGTCGATAATCCCTACCATCAGCATTTTATGCTCAATGGCTTTAACTTGTGTTGGTTGTATATCTGACATCACGACCTCATCCTTGAATTAAAAAAGCTAACCTAACAACAGAAACCGTTTGTTATCAATATTTTACATCCACTCAAACTAGCTTACTGATAAACGGGTAAAATATCCGCCATGGCCAGTAAGTGACACGTTGCCGTTAGTGCACCAAATAACACCACAATAATGATCAACATATTGCCCCCAGGAACTTTAAAGCTTTGGCTATTAGGGTATAGCTGGCGGGTTTTATAAGCCAATAGGGCTGGCACAATAACCGCCCAAATCGTTGCAGCTAAAGCCGCAAAACCAATGGCCATCAAAAAACCATTAGGAAAAAGTAACCCTAATACGGTTGGCGGAATAAACGTAATTGCGGCGGTCTTTAATCGACCAGTTCGTGAATCATCAAAACCAAATAAATCAGCTAGATAATCGAATAAGCCTAAAGTCACACCTAAGAAAGATGAGGCAACCGCCAGGTTGGCAAATAAAGTCAGTACGCGTGATAAATTTTCACTGGCGATGGATTCAGATAACGCCGCCACTAGGACTCCCATATTACCGCCCTGGGCAATAATATCTGCGAACATAGCGCGTGAAATATTACCCATAGTAACCACTAACCAACAGGCGTATATCACCAAGGCAATGCTTGTGCCTAACACAATCGCTTTGACAATGGTTTTTGCATCTTTGCCATAATATTTAACCAAGCTTGGTACATTGCCATGATAACCAAAGCTGGCTAGGCCAAATGGCAATGCGGCTAACATATAAGGTAAATATCGCGCTTCACCATCAGGTTCGAACAATCGGCTAGGCTGTATTTCAATTAATAAATTACCCGTGGCTAAAAAGAAAGTAATCACCATACCACCAAGCATAACAGTGGTAATTCTATCAACCGCTTTGGTACTAATTAACACAATCAGCGCTAATACAAGTGCAAATACTAATCCGGCTAGACTTTGCGGCAAGGTAATACCAATGGCTTGCAAGCTATGATTAACAATCGAACCACCACCACTAATATAGGCATAGGTTAAAATATACAGCACAAAAGCAATTGATAAGCCATTGACTATTCGACCAAATTGGCCAAGCGTATCGCGCGTTAACGTATCAAAGCTGGCGCCAGGCTCGAAATGCAAATTGGCTTCAAGAAGCAGTAAACCAGACATCAGCATACAAAACCAAATGCCGATCAACATCAGTAAAGAATAACTAAACCACATGCCTGCCCCAACAACAGGTAACGAGAACATTCCCGCACCAACAGTTGTGCCAGCAATAATCATAGCCCCACCAATAAGGGACTTACTTTTGGGGCTATTTTTAGCCGCATTCATGTGGTTTGCCATTAATTTAAATGCTCCGCGTTGACGCTATCTTGAATGGTTTGTCGTACTGAAGGACGTAATAATCCATTCGCATGGTCGCGTATGCGGAACACATCATCTAATGGCTCGCGGCTGCATAAATACCCTAGCTCTTTTAACTTCACGCTGAGGGTGTTGTACAATTTTTTATCATAAAACTCTGGTGCGGTAATGCCGTGTAACGCCCCTAACCTTTGAGCCAATAAATGACTGTCTCGCTCAAGCTCTGCACGCTCTAGTTCAGGTTTAATACCCAGTAAATTAAAGATAATGGCGTAACGCTGTAATGTTTCACTAACCGTTTCAGCCAATAGCTCTAACTGGGTAATATTAGCCTCGACAACAACACAACGTTTATCACCACTGATTAGATTCTCCTCAACCATTTGATCAAGTACTAAATCAACATACGCTGGAAGATCAACAATACCCATGAATAATTCCGCTTTCATCAGCGGATAAAAGTCCTCGACCACTGCCAGAATTTGTTCACGGTTACACTCTTCATAACGCACTAAGCAGCTGGCAATTAATGAAGGTACAATCATGATATGAATAATATTATTACGGTAATAACTCAAAGTAATTGTATGGTTAGGATCTATGGCGACAATATCCCCAAGAAGATCTTTCTCTAAGGTAAATTTATTGAGTGATAAACAGTGCTTAACAATAGATTGACCATCACCTTCAGCAACAGATGTATAGTCTGAATAAGGTGCTTGCTTTAATAGCTTTAAATAGAAATTTAACTGACGCTCAAGCTGATGACGCTCCAACGCATTCTGCTCTGAGGCCAATAATACTAAACTGGTTAATGTCACTGAACTGGCTGCCGCGGCACCATTAATGTTGGTCATCACTTGATTGGCAAGTAAATTAACCGCTGGCGTGACCCATGATGGCTTTTGGTCAGGATCTTTGGCAATTTCTTCACGCCAGTCAGGAGATTGTTGTTTCAAAAAGTTCTGTAAATTAATTGGTTCACCAAAGTTTACGTAACCTTGACCAAAATTACCCAGTTTACGGATAGCGCCAAATACCTGCCAAAGCGATTCCTTCTCTTTTTTCTTACCACTCAATTCTTTATGGTAAGTAGCGACTTCCATTACATGGTCGTAACCCAGATAAACTGGCACCAAAGTCACTGGCCGCTCAATACCACGCAGCACACTGTTAATCGTCATGGCTAACATACCGGTTTTAGGCGCAAGTAATCTGCCAGTGCGTGAACGACCCCCTTCGGTAAAGTACTCGACGGCATAACCCTTGGCGAACAATTGATCTAAATACTCACGAAAAATAGCGGTATACAATTTATTGCCATTAAAACTACGACGAATGAAGAAAGCGCCGCCACGGCGGAACATAGGGCCAGCAGGCCAGAAGTTTAAGTTGATACCAGCTGCAATGTGCGGTGGCACCATACCTTGGTAATACAAAATATAAGACAGTAATAAATAGTCCATGTGGCTGCGATGACAAGGCACATAGACAATTTCATGGCCATCATGATGCAGTTGACGAACTTGCTCAGCACCTTTGATGTTAATACCACTGTATAGCTTATTCCATAGCCAGGTTAAAAAGCGCTCAGCAATGCGCACTAAACTATCTGAGTAGTCGGCCGCGATTTCGTCCAGATATTCAATCGCAGTTTCACGCGCTTTTTGTTTAGAAATCTTCTTGTTTGCCGCTTCTTCTTCAATCGCCTTATTAATTGACTCAGACTTTAATAACGAAGCAAACAGCGCTTGACGGTTAGGCAGTTGCGGGCCAGTCATGACTTTACGTTGACGACGAAAATGTACCCGTGCGACACGAATTAATTTATGGGCAATGGCTTCATCAGTCCCATGCTCATCGGCTAAATAACGTAATGACATTGCATTAGAAAACTGCACAAAATTATGCCGACCTAGAAACAGGATCATTAACCATTTACGTAACCAGGTTGGACTTTCACGTTCAAGCACAGCGGCTTTCATCGTGTCATCTTCTTTGCCTGGAGTACGGCCCCAGTATAGACTCACTGGCACTAGTTGAATGTCTAACCCAGGCTGCTGACGATGGAGAGCTAATAAACTGGTAAAACAGTTTAAAAACTTTTCGCCACCTTCACGCTTACCAATAATGGGTTTTCGCCCTTCTAAACAAACCACTCGTGGCACTTTCATACCATCAAGTTGTAATGGTGCATATGGACTTGGTAAGCCTAAGCCTTGGGTCATTTCGCTTAATGCGGCAGTGTCGCTAATTGACTCTGTCTTCATGACATAAACAATGGGCTTATCTGGATCGAAGTTTAGATCTGCAAATGGGTCATGTGGCACAACTATCGTTTGCACCATCAGCTTTTGGACCCTGCGCAACACTCTAAGCATGATTGAATCTGGTTTTGACATAATAATATTCGCAATAAAGCCCTTTTAATATGGGCGCATAGGATACCAGAAACTGGTTACCTTTCACTATATGCTGTACACATCCAGCAGCGCTTTTAAATTCAATAACAAATAAAGTAAAACATACAATTGATAAATATAGTAAAAAAATCATTTCCAATAATAAAATTAAAAAATAATTGGTGAATACTTGCGCAAACACAAACACTGTATATAATGACAGTTACTGTATAGAAAGACAGGAAATAACATGAGACCCTTAACACCACGCCAAGCTGAAATTTTAGAGCTTATTAAAAACAATATCTCTGAAACTGGTATGCCACCTACTCGTGCAGAAATCGCTACACGTCTAGGTTTTAAAAGCGCAAATGCCGCTGAAGAGCATTTAAAAGCCTTGGCTAAAAAAGGGTTTATTGAAATCATGCCGGGTACATCTCGCGGTATACGATTAACCCAAGAAGATGAGCCAGAAGAAACTGGTTTACCTTTGATTGGCCAAGTCGCAGCAGGTGAGCCTATTTTAGCGCAAGAGCATGTTGAACAATACTATCAAGTCGATCCGAATATGTTTAAACCTGTCGCAGACTTCTTATTAAGAGTTCGCGGTGACAGCATGAAAAACATCGGCATTTTAGAAGGTGATTTACTCGCCGTACATAAAATGCAGCAAGCCCGAAATGGTCAAGTCGTTGTTGCTCGTGTTGAAGATGACGTTACAGTGAAACGTTTTGAGAAAAAAGGCAATATCGTGTATTTGCATGCTGAAAATGAAGCATATGCACCTATTGAAGTAGATTTAAGTTACCAAAGCCTGACTATTGAAGGGCTTGCAGTTGGTGTAATTCGTAATGGAGAATGGTTATGAACAAACTAATGGGTACATCCCCGCGTCATCCTGGTTTATGGGTAGATATGCCAACTGCAGATATTAATTTAGTGCAGCCTATCACCACACTCCAAACTGAAACCAACGGTAAAATAGAACTCGGTCAATATGCTAGCCAATTAGCGCAATTAAGCCAACAAGGCCGCTGGATTGTGCTAATTAACCCCGCCAATATCAATTACAAACAGATGTTAGCTAGTGCAGGGGTTAGAATGGACCGCGTATTGTTAGTGCATGCGAAGGACGAAATTGAAACACTTTGGGCAATGGAAAAAGCATTAACCAGTGGTACATCTAGTGCAGTTATTTCATGGACTCAACCTTTAGATGCGCGCGACAGTCGCCGATTAGAGTTAGTTGCAAAAAGTGCCCGAGCATTAGGTGTCGTGATTGAGGATGTAAGCACTCACTTAGGCACTAGTTTGGCAACCAAAGCGCTTATTTCAAATCAAAATAATGCTGTTAAAACAATTAATTTCACTTCATTTCATTAATAGTAAATGGCGTGTTTACTGAGCCCTGTCTATGTACAGGGCTTTTTTATGCAAACTTTCAGCTAATTAGCAATAAAAGTGATCTTGATCAATGTTTAATCTACAAGTAATGTATTTAACAGGGTTGAAACATTTTTAACCTAATTAAAACGCTACAGTCTAGATTTTATCTGACAGATAAAAGCGTCAAATCAGAATTGATAAGTTCAGTTGTAGGTACCGGCGTGGTGCACATAAATACAAATCAGTAAGCCTTAACGCTTACAACCACCAAGGTACTTTGAGGTCATCAAGCTTTTTTGGGAACCGAAGAGTTTACATAGAGCAGAGACTTACTGTGTGGCTCTTCTTTGTAGTTGCTATTCGCAATTGGCAGAGGAGAAGTCTTGTGAAGCAATGGTTGTATTGTGTAATGGCGGTGTTACTGGCACCTCCACTTGGGGCAAAAGAAATGCCCCTCAACATGACAAAGGGTGTAACGGATATCAGTGGTCAGGTTTATGACCTCCATATGATCATTCTTTATATTTGTTGTGCTATTGGTGTTGTGGTGTTTGGGATCATGATTTACTCGATGATCTATCACCGTAAATCCAAAGGCGCTGTCGCGGCAAATTTTCATGAAAGTACCAAAGTAGAAATTGCTTGGACCATGATCCCATTTGTTATTCTAATTGGTATGGCCATTCCAGCCACTAAAACCTTGATCGCTATGGAAGATCCGTCAGATGCGGACTTAACCATTAAAATCACCGGTTCGCAGTGGAAATGGCATTACAGCTATTTTAATGAAGATGTCGAGTTCTATAGCATTTTATCCACCCCACGTACCCAAATTGAAGGTAATGAAACCAAAAGTGCAACCTACTTGTTAGAAGTCGATAAACCTTTGGTATTACCCCTTAATCGTAAAGTGCGTTTTTTAATGACATCCGATGATGTTATCCACTCTTGGTGGGTACCGGCATTTGCCGTTAAAAAAGATGCTAACCCAGGCTTTATTAATGAAGCATGGACACGAATCGACAAAGCTGGCATTTACCGTGGCCAATGTGCCGAATTATGCGGTAAAGACCATGGATTCATGCCCATCGTAGTACAGGCGCTGCCTGAAGCTGAGTACGATGCCTGGCTTATAGATCAGAAAAAACTTGCCAGTAATGCTGCTGCCGCTGCGCAAGCTGCATTATCAGAAACTCTTTCAAAAGAAGAGTTAATGACTAAAGGTGAGCAAATCTATCTATCTACTTGTGCAGCGTGTCACCAACCTAACGGTGCTGGCTTACCTGGTGTATTCCCTTCTCTTATTGGCAGCCCATTGATTAAAGGCCCTTCTGATGGTCATATTGACATTGTGCTCAATGGTAAGCCCGGAACGGCAATGCAATCATTTGCAAAACAGTTGAGCGCCAAAGATATTGCCGCTGTTGTCACTTATGAGCGTAATGCTTGGGGCAACAACACTGGTGATGTAATTCAGGCTGTTGATGTAAGCAATGTTGCCAGTGGTGCAGCCGCTAATACCACAGAGCCCAATGCACAAGATGCTAGCACTCCGCCCGTTGCACCTACCGATGTGGTAGAGCAAGTCAATGATGTGGTTGAAAAAGCCGTCGAGATTATCGCCGAGGTTAAAGAGATAGATTTATCAGAATTAACCCATGAGCAATTAATGACAGAAGGTTTACAGGTATACACATCCTCTTGTGCAGCTTGTCACCAAGCTACAGGTGCAGGTTTACCTGGTGCATTCCCATCATTGATTGGTAGCCCTATCATTACAGGCCCTGTTGATGCGCATATCAATATCGTTCATAACGGTAAGCCAGGTACTGCAATGCAAGCTTTCGCGAGTTCTTTGACACCACGCCAAATGGCTGCGGTGATCACTTACGAGCGTAATGCATGGGGTAACAACTCTGGCGATACGGTGCAAGCTGCCGATGTTAATAGCCATGGACAGTAGGGGATAATTAATGAGCACAACTACGCACGATACTGCAGTCCATGACGATCATCATCATGGTGCCCCTAAAGGCATTATGCGCTGGCTGCTAACCACTAACCATAAAGACATTGGTTCTTTGTATTTATGGTTCAGTTTTATAATGTTTTTAACCGGCGGCGCCATGGCAATGGTGATCCGCGCCGAGTTATTTCAACCTGGCTTACAGCTAGTTGAACCTAACTTTTTCAATCAGATGACCACAGTTCATGGTCTTATCATGGTATTTGGTGCTGTTATGCCAGCCTTTACAGGCTTAGCTAACTGGCTAATACCTATGATGATTGGTGCGCCAGATATGGCATTGCCTCGCATGAACAACTGGAGTTTTTGGATTTTACCCTTCGCCTTTGCCATGCTACTTAGCACATTATTCATGGAAGGCGGTGGGCCTAACTTTGGTTGGACATTCTACGCACCGTTGTCAACAACCTACAGCCCAGATAGCACTGCACTGTTTGTATTTTCGATACACATTATGGGGATAAGCTCGATTATGGGCGCAATCAACGTGATTGTGACCATAGTCAATATGCGTGCACCGGCATGACATGGATGAAGTTACCTTTATTCGTGTGGACATGGCTTATTACCGCATTCCTGCTGATTGCAGTAATGCCGGTACTGGCTGGCGCAGTCACTATGGTATTAACCGATAAATACTTCGGCACTAGCTTTTTTGATGCCGCGGGTGGTGGCGACCCTGTTATGTTCCAGCATATTTTCTGGTTCTTTGGTCATCCAGAAGTGTACATCATGATTTTACCTTCATTCGGTATTATCTCTGCCATTGTGCCCGCCTTTAGCCGTAAAAAGCTATTTGGGTATTCGTCAATGGTATATGCAACCGCCAGTATTGCGGTGCTGTCATTCTTAGTGTGGGCACATCATATGTTCACTACTGGTATGCCGGTATTTGCTGAACTGTTCTTTATGTATTGTACTATGCTGATTGCCGTACCAACGGGGGTGAAAATATTTAACTGGGTAGCAACCATGTGGCGTGGTTCTTTAACGTTTGAAACGCCTATGTTATTTGCTATCGCCTTTATTATTTTATTCACCATTGGCGGTTTCTCTGGACTCATGCTGGCCATTACACCAGCGGACTTCCAGTACCATGACACCTATTTTGTGGTGGCCCATTTCCATTATGTACTGGTCACTGGGGCAATATTCTCCATTATGGCCGCGGCTTACTATTGGCTGCCTAAATGGACCGGTCATATGTACAGCGAAACTTTAGGTAAATGGCATTTCTGGTGCTCGGTTATTTCGGTTAACGTACTGTTTTTCCCTATGCATTTCTTAGGACTTGCGGGTATGCCACGTCGAATTCCTGACTACGCTATTCAGTTTGCCGACGTTAACCAGATTGTCTCTATTGGTGGATTTGCCTTTGGATTATCTCAGCTTATTTTCTTAGCCGTAGTGCTTAAATGCATTAAAGGCGGTGAAAAAGCACCAGATAAACCATGGGAAGGTGCTGAAGGATTGGAATGGACTATTCCAAGCCCTGCTCCTTATCACTCATTTACCACTCCACCAGAGGTAAAATGAGATGACTCAGCCAACAAAATCGAATCGTAAATTACTGACCATGCTTGTTTTGGGCGCTGTGGGTATGTTTGGCTTTGGTTTTGCGTTGGTGCCTTTGTATGACGTGCTGTGTGATGCCTTGGGAATCAATGGAAAACCCCAAAACACCGCCAGCACTTATCAAGCGGTCGTTGTAGATAAAAGCCGCACCGTTACCATTGAATTTGTCGCGCAGGTGCAATCTGATATGTCGTGGGAATTTAAGCCTCAGGTCAATCGCATTACAGTACACCCTGGTGAGCTTACCCATGCGAAGTTTTATGCCAAAAACTTATCGACAAAAGACACGGTTGGCCAAGCGATACCTTCGGTATCGCCTGGTCAAGGTGCTGCTTATTTCAATAAAACAGAATGCTTTTGTTTTAATCAACAACCGTTAGCGGCATCAGCAAGTGCTGAACTTCCACTGGTTTTTTACGTGGATCCTGACTTACCAGAATCCATTAATACATTGACTCTCTCTTATACCCTTTATGACATTACCGACAAAGTCGGTGGTGGTATAAAGCAAGGAGCAGCAAAATGACCACAAAGCATGAAGCCTATTATGTGCCAGCACAAAGTGCCTGGCCTATCATTGGTGCAATTGGCCTGTTTTTGATCGCCTTTGGCGCAGGCAGCTACGTACAACAACTATCAACCGAATCTAGCTATGGCGGTTATATTTTAATAACCGGTATCGCTGTAATCATATTTATGATTTTTGGTTGGTTCAAAACCGTGATTGATGAATCGATGTCCGGCTTGTACTCGGCACAAATGGACCGCTCTTTTCGCCAAGGAATGAGCTGGTTTATTTTTTCTGAAATCATGTTCTTCGGGGCATTTTTTGGCGCGTTATTTTACGCCAGAATGATTGCAATGCCCTGGTTAGGTGGCGCATCAAATAATGCTATGACCCATGAAGTATTATGGCCAGCATTTGAAGCCGTATGGCCACTGGTTAAAACTCCAGACGGCACAACCACTGAAGCCATGCCGTGGACAGGTTTACCCCTTATCAATACGATATTGCTATTAACCTCTTCAGTGACATTACACTTTGCTCACACGAGTTTAGAAAAAGCGAAACGTACACCATTGAAAATTTGGTTAGGACTAACCATTCTTTTAGGGATCGCGTTCTTGTTTTTACAAGTGGAAGAATATAGCCATGCTTACCATGAAATGGGCTTAACGCTTGAGTCGGGTATTTATGGCAACACCTTCTTCTTGCTAACCGGTTTTCACGGCATGCACGTCACCTTAGGGACAGTGTTTTTAATTGTACTGTTTTTAAGGGTATTGAAGGGTCACTTCACCCAAGATAAACATTTTGCCTTTCAAGCAGGTAGCTGGTATTGGCACTTTGTTGATGTGGTTTGGTTATGTTTATTTGTGTTTGTTTACGTGTTGTAGCAACGAGTAAATAGCACATATTAGTAAGGCCGTGGGTTAGGATCGATAATGCCTAATCCCATGGCAATTAATAATAAAATAACCACTAATGCAGAAAACATCACCCTACGCCCTAAAAAGCGACTCATAGGCTGACTGTTTTCACCTCTCACCATAATAAATAATGCGCGAGCTAAATTAAATAGAATGAATACAAGCAGTAGCACTAATACTAATTTAACGAACAGAGGGGCTGTCACAGGCAATCCTTTGGCGGGTTTAGGTTGGGCCGCGTTTGTTTTTGTTGCTATTACTGTGAGCGTGTTTAGCATTTTGGTCAAGTTAGGTTTATGGCAGCTTGAACGAGCTGAATTCAAACAGGCTTGGGAACAAACGTTAATTGAAAGACAAAATCAGGCCGCCATTAACTTTAAGTCCTTACAGCATATTATTGCTTCGCAAATCGCCGATGCGTCTGAGACAAATATTTTAACCGGCTACCGTGTTGCCGTGTCAGCCTCACCGGTTTCTGACCAAGTATTATTACTCGACAATCAAGTATATCAAGGCCAGGTGGGTTACTTGGCCTACCAGGTATTTCAAGTAAAACCGACTGCGCCTAGATTATTAGTCGAACTTGGCTTTACACCTGCCAATAAAGATCGTCGTATTTTGCCCCAAATTAACCCTATCCCAGCTGGACGTTACAAATTACTCGGGCGAATTTATCAAAAACAAACTAATCCACTTAGCGACCATCTTATGGCTGAAAGTGGTAATCCTATGCGCTTTCAAAATATCGCCATAGAAGAGTTATCACAAACACTGGGGTATCCATTATTACCAGTGGTTTTACAACCTGACAATGTGCCCCATATGGATTTACCACAACCTTGGCAACCCATTCCGTTATCGGCAAACAAACACCAAGGATATGCACTGCAATGGTTCACTATGGCCGCTGTGTTTTTAGGATTAATGACTTGGTTGACGCTAAAAAAGTGGCGGCAATTAAGACGTTAAATATTTTCCCATTATATAACAAGTAATAAGAGGAGAGAGAATGAACTCCCAACCTAAAAAAAGTAATAAAACATTAATACTCTTGTTTGTAGTATTTCTAGTGCCAGTGGCATTAGCCAAGCTAGTGTTAAGTATGGATTGGTATCATGGCGGCGCAACCAACAAAGGTGCTCTGCTCAATACAGAGCTTAATTACAGCACTCTAGAGATGGACAACCCTAAACCGCATTTGTGGCAACTGGTGTATTTACTGCCAGAAAAGTGCAATGAGCAATGTGTAGACAGGTTATATATCATTAACCAAAGTCACATTGCCCTAGGGCGAGACCGCGACAGAATCGTTCCTATGATACTGCTGCAAGATAACAGTGATATCGACGCGCTTAAACAGTTACACATTCCTTTTGATACCGCCGCAATTAACAGCAAGATGGCTGAATTGTTAACATCACAACAAATGATTATCGTCGACCCCTTAGGTAGCCTAGTCATGCAATATGACGCGGTATTAGGGCGTGATGCTAATATCGTTCAAGGCAAAGCGATTATTGCCGACCTACGTAAAATGCTTAAGCTGTCGAGGGTGGGTTAATGCATATTCCTCAACTGATTAAATTCACCTTAGTATTTACCTTAATGGTGATTCTAATGGGCGCTTATACACGGCTTTCTGATGCGGGTTTAGGCTGTCCAGACTGGCCAGGCTGTTATGGTCATTTAACCGTACCCAGTGAAAGCCATGAATTAGCTAAAGTCGAAACCCACTTTCCTGAACACACTGTTGAACCAGAAAAAGCCTGGTTAGAAATGATCCATCGCTATATTGCCGGCACATTAGGCCTTATGGTGCTGGTGATTTTAATCATGTGCTTAAAGCAGCGCGAAGCACCAAAAAAGTTACCTATATTTATCTCAGCCTTAATCATTTTTCAAGCTGCGTTAGGCATGTGGACTGTCACCATGAAGCTCATGCCGATCGTGGTAATGTCCCACTTAATCGGTGGTTTTGCCCTCTTTTCACTATTATTCATTCTGTATTTACGTACTAAACCTTTGCGCATTCCTGGTGGTGATATTTATGCGCGTAAACTCGCGCCACTGGCAGCTTTAGGCTTAGTGATATTAATAGTGCAAATTATGCTGGGCGGTTGGACATCCTCTAACTATGCGGCGCTGGCCTGCACTAGCTTGCCTATTTGTGAAGGGAATTGGGTAGATAACCTGCGCTTTGCCGATGCATTTTCACCTTTTCAAGGTGAGCACCCCAGTTTTGAATATGGTGTATTAGATTACCCAACTAGAATGACAATTCACATTACTCACCGTATTTGGGGAGTATTCACCGCTGTAATGCTTGTTTGGTTAGCGTTCAAATTATTAAAAGCGCAATCATCCACCATGCGCAACAGCGCCTATTTACTGATGTTAATGGTAGTTGGGCAAGTGGCGTTAGGCATCAGTAATGTGGTGATGAATTTACCCTTAGGCATTGCAGTTTCACATAATGGCGGCGCAGCGTTATTGTTGATCACCATGGTATTTATTAACTACGCCCTATGGCGTAAAGCGTAACGAGAGGACATAACAATGACAAAACCGATCATCCTCAACGCCCCAAGTGCGGCTATCACATTACAGTGGCGAGCATACTTTGAAATGACTAAACCCAAAGTGGTAGCATTAATGCTACTAACGGTATTAGTCGGCATGTGTTTAGCATTACCGGGCGCGGTGCCACTGCAACCGTTAATTGTCGGCATGGTCGGCATAGGGTTAATGGCTGGCGCAGCCGCGGCTTTTAATCACCTTATTGACCGAAAAATTGATGGTCTAATGGCGCGAACCTATAACCGCCCACTGCCAAAAGGTAAAATATCTGGCGTAAAAGCGGCGATATTTGCAGTCTCTATTGGGGTACTAGGATTTGTTATGCTGTATGCCTGGGTTAACCCCCTTACAGCCTGGCTTACCTTTGCCAGTCTAATTGGTTACGCCTTGGTCTATACCACGTATTTGAAACGTGCCACATCACAAAATATTGTGATTGGCGGTTTAGCAGGGGCAATGCCGCCTTTACTAGGCTGGACAGCTGTCACCAATGAAATGCATGGTCATGCGTTATTGTTGGTGATTATTATTTTTACCTGGACCCCTCCTCATTTTTGGGCTCTAGCGATTCATCGACGTAAAGAGTACGCAAAAGTAGATATCCCTATGCTGCCGGTGACTCATGGGGTTGAGTTCACCAAAACCTGCATTTTGTTATACACAATCCTGCTCGCCATAGCGTGCTTATTACCTGTGTTAGTCGGTATGTGTGGCCCAGTATATTTAGTTGGTTCAACCGTACTCAGCTGTGGCTTTATCTATAAAGCTTGGCAACTTAAGTACCATGACTACCCAGGCTTAGCGATGAATGTGTTTAAGTTTTCTATTTATCACTTAATGGTTCTATTCATCGTGTTGTTAGTAGATCATTACTTGTGGGTCAATTAATCCATTGGCTTTAATTGTCATGTAAAGTGGCAATTAAAGCTAAACGGACAGTTAACATTCATATCTGGGGAAGTCGTAAATGGGTAAGCGCAGTATTATCGTCGCACTGGTGATTATGGCATTGGGGGGCATAGCCGCCAATCAATGGTTAAGTCCTGTCAGCAACATGCCTACAAAGTCACAGGCTAAGTCGCAATACGACTCAATAAATTTAGCCACCAGCTTTATTTATGACAACCCCCGTAAGCTAGCACCGTTTAGTTTAAGTGATCAGTATGGCAATACGTTTACCAATAACGATTTACAAGGTAAATGGAGCCTATTTTTTATCGGTTTTACCTCATGCCCTGATGTATGCCCAACAACCCTTAATAAATTAGCCGCTGCTTATCCAGCATTACAGCAAATATCTGACGCCATACAAGTGGTGTTTGTATCCGCAGACCCTGACCGTGACACACAAACCAAGCGTTTGGATTACATCAACTTTTTTAATAGTGACTTTAAAGCCATTTCCGCTGAACACGCCCAGCTATTTCCCTTTAGCCGCGATCTCGGTTTTGCTTATGCCATGGTAGGCGATGGTGATAATTATCAAGTCGACCACAGCGCATCATATGTGTTGGTCTCACCTACGGCGGAAAAAATAGCGGTATTTAAAGCCAAACCTAAGCCAGGTGAAATACCTCAAATACTCAATAATGAGTTAATTGCCGATTTTAAAAAGATAGTCGATAACACTTAACATCAATTAATTGCGTTTAAATGATTTTTACAGCAATTATAGTCACTGACTTAAAAACTCAAACACTTGATGCTGGTCATAAAGGCATCTACTCTTCAACAGAGCTTATTGTTTAACAGTGCTATAGGTTATTTGGATGAGTGCTCAAGCTGGCAGGTTGAAGCACGTGACTCACAGTTCGACAGGTATTATTTGAACGGCCTAGTACACGACTGATACTCAAATTATAGGCCGCCGACAACCTGTAATAATCTGAATGGAGGCTAGATGATTAAAGTGTTGGTTATAGATGATTCTGCCTTAATGCGTCAATTACTGACTCAGATGCTTGATGCTGACGATAATATTATCGTAGTAGGTGAAGCTGAAGACCCTCATCAAGCTCGCGAACTTATCAAGCAACTTTCACCCGATGTATTAACCCTTGATATTGAAATGCCCAACATGGATGGACTGGCTTTTCTGCGTAATGTAATGCGTCTAAGACCCATGCCAGTCGTTATAGTCGCTTCACTCACACAAAAAGGCGCAGATGCCAGCTTAGAAGCGTTATCCTTAGGCGCGATAGACTATGTTACTAAGCCGCAAAACCATCATCAAAATAGCTTGGCATTATTTCAAAATAATATCATCCAAACTGTCACTGCAGCGGGACAAGTGTTCTTTGATGCTCCGCCAACAACACGTTATCGCCTTGCTGACGCCCCTGCGGTGAATCATCAATTTAAAGATGGGATCATTGCGATAGGTGCATCGATGGGCGGTATTGAAGCGATTCAAACCATTCTGATGTCACTGCCAGCCAATATGCCACCTATTGTTATTACCCAACATATACAGCCTGTATTTAGCAGTGCATTTGCAGCTAAACTTACTAACAATTGTCACTTAAATGTGACTGAAGCACAGGGCGGTGAAACGCTTACCGCGGGTAACGTGTATATTGCTCCTGGATCTCAACATTTAGTCATCGAACCTGAAGGCGATCACTTTAAAACAAAACTGCTTAACGCTGAGCCGGTAAACCGTCATAAACCCTCGATAGACGTTTTATTTAATAGCGTGGCTAAACATGCTGCTAAAAACGCTATTGGTATTTTACTGACGGGCATGGGCGCCGATGGCAGCACCGCTCTGCTTGCCATGAAACAAAAAGGCGCTTATACCATTGCCCAAAATGAGGAGTCATCGATTGCTTGGCAAATGCCGGTGCAGCGGTTGCCATTGATGCCGCCAGTGACATTTTACCCCTGTCTCAAATTAGCCAAAAACTACTCACCTTACTCACCATCACTTAATCTATTTCTATTGATAGTCCCTTACTCTTCACGCCAGCTGCCATCGTTGTTTGGTCTTACCCAAGCTTGTGAAAACCAATAATAGCCAGCTTGGTTTTTGCTGGGCACAGTACAGTTGTAACGTTTTCTTCCTGCGGGTAAATCACGCTTCGCCTGCACCGAAAAAGTATTATCGTTAAGCCAAATAGCGGGCTGACTGCCCTCTCCTTGCACAAAACACATCATCTGGCTTTTATCTATATCAGTGGTGTCGACTGTCACCTCAAGTAAAGGACGCCACTGGCCATTTTTCAGCTGTGGATCGGTAACATTTTGCTTAATCACCGGCATATTCAAACTGGTAAATTTGGGCTTCAGCTGAGCCAGTTCGGCATAATCAAACGCCACCGGAAAACGCGGCAAAGCTGTTAACGATGAATACTGACCTGCGGCGCCTGATTGCTGGCCAAAACCAACAAAGCCTAGCTCATCTAGCAAGGCTGTTAACTCGGTATTATATTCACCGTATGGATAGGCCAACATTTTCACACTTTGACCTGTTTGCTGTTTAATTTTGACTTCTGTGGCTAACAAATTCTGCTTAATACGTTGGTGCCATTGTTGAGTCGTTTCATTGACAAGATATCGAATTAAATGCTCGTGGCCCCAACTATGATTAGCAATAGTCGCCCCTTGCTCAGTTAATGTTTTTATTTGCTGCCAGCTCATCATGCCCTTATAGCCAGCTTCAATCGGTTTTACCGAAATAAACACCGTAAAGGGAATTGATGCTTAGCTAGAATAGGCGCTGCATTATTAATAATGCTGTCATAACCATCATCAAAGGTAATAACAATTTGCTTTGGCGATTCAGCTTGCGGCGATTTTATTTGTGCGACGGCTTGAGCCAATGAAATCACTTTAAAGTCATTATCAGCTAAATATTGCATTTGTTCGGTAAATTGAGCGGGAGTCACCGAGGTACTTTTGGGTGTGCTGTCAGACACATGGTGGTATTGTAATATCACCACGGCATTGGCCAAAGGCGATATAAAGCCTGTTAATATTGCGCCTGCCACCAACATCACTTTTTTAAGCATAGTGTTTTTCCCAATATGTCTGTATTTCGTTTACTGTTAAATGGCGATAAAAACCGCCAATTGATGGCGCTCGCCATTCCAATGATTCTATCTAATATTACCGTACCACTATTAGGTTTAGTGGACACGGCAGTCATTGGCCATCTTGGTGAAGCGTATTACTTAGGTGGCGTCGCACTTGGCAGTACCATAATTACCTTAATCATATGGTTATTGGGCTTTCTACGCATGTCGACCACGGGGTTAGTGGCACAAGCCTTTGGCGCAAATGATCACCACACTCAGCAGCAATTACTGGTTCAAGGGGTCAGTTTAGCGCTTTTACTGGCCTTTTTCGCTCTGATATTCCAGCAGCCAATGCTGTCATTAGCATTACACCTCACCGAAGCAAGTGAACAAGTACAATTTTATTGTCGTCAGTATGTGGAGATTCGCATTTGGTCACTGCCCTTTGCACTAACCAATCTTGTTTTACTCGGTTGGTTACTTGGCAGGCAACAACCCAAAGCCGCTATGTGGCAGCTCATTATTGCTAATATCGCTAATATTATTTTGGATGTAGTCTTTGTTATCGGTTTTCAATGGAACGTGCAAGGTGCTGCGTTAGCATCAGTTATCGCCGATATGTGTGCGTTTAGCGTGGCAGTATTCATGGTGAAGCAACAATTGCAAAAACAGCCCAATTTTAGTTGGCCGCAGTTAGCACAACACTTCACTTTTACAGGTTTATCACGCTTACTCACGTTAAATCGTGACATTTTCATACGCAGTTTATGCTTGCAAGCGGCATTCAGTTTTATGGCTTTTTATGGTGCAGGATTAGGTGATAACACTTTAGCGGCTAATGCAGTATTACTGAATTTACTCATGCTAATTTCTTATGCGCTAGATGGCGTGGCTTATTATGCTGAAGCTGAAGTGGGCCGCGCTATAGGGCAAAATAACCCCAGCTTATTATTTGAATCTGTTAGCCTAGCATTTGCCTGGTCAGCTATTATCGCTGTTATTTTCAGTGTCTTCTTTTGGTTACTGGGTAATCACATTATCAATTTACTGACTAACATTGCCAGCGTGCAACAAACGGCGAGTACTTATCTTATTTGGCTTATCGTCATGCCTATTTTAGCCTTTGGCTGTTATCTATTTGATGGCGTATATATTGGTGCCGCCCAAGGTCACACTATGCGTAATAGCATGATACTCGCGACCTTTGGAGTTTACTTCCCCCTCTGGTGGAGCTTTCAATCTTTAGGTAATCACGCCTTATGGGGCGCATTATGTGCATTTATGTTATTTCGCAGCATAAGTTTAGGGTGGCATTATCACTACCGACTCAAGCGCAAATTAAGCTAGTTAGCGGTATAAAATAAGCCCTGCGGTTTTTCCTGAACTAAAGCTAACGGCTTTAATTATGTCCGTATCAACTGCTATGATATGAGCATATTTTTTGACTTTTCAGTCTACCGGCTAACATCGGGCGATCAACAAAACGATCAATAACATAACCAATCAATTAATAAGAACTCTATGACCTCACCAACATTGACCGAATTAATCATCAACGACACCCACATCGGCACAGGTAAAGCCGCTGAAAAAGGCGCATTAATCACATGCAAATATACTGGTAAGCTAGCCGATGGGACTGTATTTGATAGCTCAGAAGCGTTTCAAGTGGTGATCACCGCTAAACGCGTTATTCAAGGTTGGTATCAAGGCGTTATTGGTGATAACCCGATGAAGGTCGGTGGTAAGCGTCAACTGTCGGTTCCTGCAAACCTCGGTTACGGTGAACGTCAAATCGGCGATAACATCCCGCCTCATTCAGATTTGTTTTTCGACATTGAATTGCTTGAAGTATTAACCCGTGATGATTAAGCGCAGCCTTTAATGACATCGCCCTTTTCGCCTCAACAGTGGTTACAGATAAGCCTGCAACAGCAAGGCTTATTGCAACCATCAGGCTCAGTTGCGCAGGCCATACAACAGCTCAGTTATGTGCAAATTGACTCTATCAATGTGGTCGAACGGGCTCATCACCATGTTTTATACTCTCGCTTAGCCAATTATTCTTCCAACCAACTTGATAGCGCGATGGCCAGCCAAAGCATATTTGAATACTGGTCACATGCCGCGGCTTATCTGCATATCGACGATTATCGATTTAGCTTATACCGCAAACAACAACTGCTACAGGGCGATAAACATTGGTTTGAACCTGAACATAAAGTCATGCGTGACGTTAAAGCCCGTATTGCGGCTGAAGGCCCTTTAAAAGCCAGCCAATTTCAACACCAGTCGGATAATAAAAGTGGCACCTGGTGGGACTGGAAACCAGCTAAAAAAGCCCTTGAACAGTTGTTTATGCACGGCGAGTTGATGGTGGCTAGACGTGATAAGTTTCAAAAAGTTTATGACTTAACCGAACGGGTATTACCCCGCCACATCAATACAGTTATTCCAAGTGATGATGAGTTTGCCAGGCACTTGATCAACCGCTACTTATCCGCCCATGGATTTGGCAATTTGCAGCAAATTCAATACTTACGTAAAGGACTTAAACCTTTGCTCAGCAAAACATTGGCGCACATGGGCGAACACGGGGAAATATCACTCTTTTCAGAATCAAACCAAGATTATTACTATCTAACAAACTTATCGTTACCTGCTGAAATCCCCAATAAAGTCTGGCTGCTGAACCCGTTTGATAACTTAGTTATTCAACGTCAAAAACTAAAGCAATGGTTTGGTTTTGACTATCAAATAGAAGTCTACGTGCCTGAAGCAAAACGCCAATACGGTTATTACTCGCTCCCCATACTATGGCGCGACCGCTTTATCGGCCGAGTCGATGTCAAAGCTGATAGAAAACAACAATGCTTGTTACTGCAAAACCTTTGTTTTGAAGCGACTGCATTTGATGCATCAATCAGTGGGCTCAAAGCTAAAGAAGCGTTTATCGAGCCATTTATCGACGCAATTAACCATTACAGCCAGTTCAACCAATGCCAACATTGGAAGCTGATTCAGTGTAATGATAAATGGATAAAACAGCAGTTGGATAAATCGACTTAGAGCTAGAAAACCCAGATGAAAATGAGTGATTAAAGGTTTGTGAGTTAATCCGCCAACCACATCGTCCTCTGCAACACGCCATAAACCCATCCATGGAGGCTTGACGAAAACATCCTGTTTTCAACAGTTGCCGATGCCAATATGGTTAGCTACCCGACAGCTAATTTTGCAGTCTCATGCCACATAGAATCAGGCATCGGCTCATCAAGTTTCCATGTAATATTCATCGGTTGTGAGCCTGAATGTTTTACATATGTCACAAGACCAAAATTAACAAAACCCATGGTGCGGCCGTTTTCATCTTTAGCTTGTTCTCGTACAAACAAAATCAATTTTCGTCCCGTCTTTTCATGCTCAATATAACTTAAACCTTTACCATGATCTGGCCGTGCACTATTTTGAGATTGCCAGTGGAATAGCGATTCATTGATCGCATAATCATGGTACATAGTCGTTGGAGAAAACTGCTTAACTGATTTTTTCAAAGTCACAAAAAGGAGCTCTATATTAAGATCCCTTAAGACTAAGACACCTTCAAGTGCTATCGACCTTTTGTTGAAGGAACTGGCACCACTGGCTGCGAGTATCTGCTCTCTGGTATACCTTGAATGCACTTTTAAAGCAGATATGTCAGGGATATGCATCTCAATCTCACGATGATGGATCCGCTCGATAAGTAACGAGATGACATCAAGGAGTTCAGTTTGCAATTGAGCATGTCTCAAGGCCGCTAGGCTTTGTTTAAGGCTGGTAAAACCTAGCTCAGGGCCAGACTTATTCCAAAAATTATAATGGCACATTAATGCCAGTTGGCATTGAGCTGCACTCTGTTCATCAAAGTGGAAGTTATTGATAATTAATTGCTTTAAAAACTGTAAATATGAGATAGAACTGCAGGCGAATAAATGATTATTTATCGCGCGATAATATGCTTTCGCCAGACTTGTATCTAAATTTGGCTCATTTATTTGATTTCTATTTGCGCTCTCAACAAGCTCTAGCCAACTCATTTTTAGCTTATAAACATCTTCTAAACTCACATTCGGGTTAAAACATAAAAAATTAACTAAGGTCAGGCTTAACGTACTCTGATGCTCAAAATTATTAATCAGCTGTCGTAGCCTGCTAGCATTCATGGTTGCACGGCTAATATTTCTTAAAATCATTGCCTGCGTCTGTTCTTCTAGCTCAATTCGACAGCCTAATGGCAAATGCGGAAAATCATTGGTTATCTCATCTTTAATAGATTGATTCGTTTTTCCAACCAGTGCGCGAAACTTTTGTGAAAAGTCATATTCATCACGAGAATTACCCACAAAGTCCAATACAGTGCAGCACTGTTTATCATCGGTTAAACGCAATCCACGCCCTAACTGCTGCAAAAAGATGGTTAAGCTTTCGGTTGGACGTAAAAACAATAAGGTATCAACGTCTGGAATATCGACGCCTTCATTAAAGATATCAACCACACATAAAATCTGTAGCTTACCGCTCACCAAACTCTGGCGTTTTTGCTGTCGCTCATGGCTATTATCACTGGTGAGCACATCTGAACGGATGCCTGCTAGATTAAACTTCTTCGCCATGTATTCCGCATGCTCTTTACTGACACAAAACGCCAAAGATTTTATCTGACGAATATCAGTAACTGTGTCATTAAGGCTTCGAATAATGCGTGCAACTCTTTGTTCATTATGAGTATATAAATGGCTTAGCTCTGCGATGTCATATCGCCCTTGATGCCATTTTATACTCCTAAGATCTGTCGCATCATCAATAGCAAAGTATTGAAATGGACACAAATAGCGTTGATTGATTGCTTCAGGCAAACGAATTTCGGCCGCGATTACGCCACAAAAATCATCCAGAATGTTTTGTCCATCATGACGCTCTGGCGTTGCCGTTAAGCCTAGTAAAATGTGAGGAGAGAAATGTGCTAACAATCCGCGATAACTACTGGCAGCGATGTGATGTACTTCATCTATCACAATATAATCATAAAAGTCAGCTGTGAGCGGTAAACTGGATAATTGCAGATTCAAACTTTGTATTGAAGCGAATAAGTGTTGGTAGCTATTAGGTTTATGCTCAGCAACCCACAGCTCGCCAAATTGATTATTCTTCAATACACCACGGTACGCAGATAAAGCTTGCTTAAGAATTTCTTGACGATGAGCGACGAATAAAAAATTAGCTTCAGGATTCTGTTTATAAAAACGTGCAAAATCAAAGGCAGAAATCAATGTCTTGCCAGTGCCCGTAGCTGCAACCACTAGATTTTTATACCTTTGATGAACCGTGCGCTCAACATCCAACTGTTCAATAATTTCTCGCTGATGTGCAAAGGGCTTTATATCAAAATGGAATGCACTGCTTTCACTGTAACCCCCTTTAGCCTCCCTCAATGCCTCACGAAGCTTGTTTTTAGATTCAATATCACCTTTAAATAATTCAAATTCATTGGACTGCCAGTATGATTCGAAGGTATTGAGGGACTTATCTATAATGTGGGGAATTTCTTGGCTGGTTATTTTTAAATTCCATTCAAGGCCGCTTGTTAGCGCAGAATGAGACAAGTTCGATGACCCTATATATCCGGTGTGAAATCCCGTATTTCGCAGAAATAAGTAAGATTTTGCATGCAAGCGTTCGCGCTTGGTGTTGTAACTCAATTTAACTTCGGTGTTCGGTAAGCTAGCCAAAAACTCGACGGCCTTAGCATCTGTCGCCCCCATATAGGATGTGGTGATTATCCGCAGTTTTTTCCCACTTCGAGTGAACTCTTCAAGTTCATTTTTAAAAATTCGAATGCCTGCCCATTTAATAAAAGAGACTAACCAGTAAATTTTATCTGCCGAGCGGATCTCACGCTTAAGCTCTGTTTCAAGTGAAATGCCTGCGTTACTGCCACAAAACAATTCACTTTGGCTTAAGCCTGTTAGGGGATAAATGGCCTTCGTAAACTCTGGGAAGTCTGTCGATATTGGGTTGTTCTTTTCAAACAGCGCCGTCAAAATACGACCTTGACTATCAAGCAAGTTTTCAGATATCAACTGTTCATCACTGACATGATCTTTTAACCAAAAAACCAATTTGTTAGCAAGACTAATTTGATTAACTAACTGCTCATCGCCTTTTGGAACGGCTTCTATCGCATACTTAATGATGTTTGTTAAAAATCTTGATATCCATACACTTGCTTCAGCACTATCAAGCGGCCTTTCTCCTAAATAGAAAACATCACGATCTATGTTTTTATCAATAAGTTGAGTAATAAGCTTTTCATAAATGCCAACTTGCTCCATGTCGGATATGCCTTTTCAAAGTACAGAAGATAAAAATATACTATAACAACACTCTTGTATGAGTAATCTAAATTTTAATATTTATCAATTGAATACAGTAACGTATATCGAACTTACAATGCCAACACATACCTTGTACTTCTACCACCCGCGCCAGTCTTGACCAAACATTGTTGCTCAACAAGCTGGGGCAAATGTCGGGTAGCGGTGGCGCAGCTGACTTTGGTCACTACAGTTACAACAATGAAGTACGAGGCAGAGAATGAGGCTGAATCGATAACGGCTTTATCCATTGAAAAATGAAAAGATAGTTTCACTTACTCACTAAACGTTAAACGCAGATTGTTTCATGGCTAGCTCGGCTCGGCTGATCCCTATGTGCTTAGCAACGGCTTGCCATTGCTTAACCGCAATTAATACTTCATCGTAAATTTGCGTGGCTTGGGTTTGAGAAAGCCGAAAGAAGTCTTTTACGTCAAAGGCTAATTGGTAGTCTAAAGCATTGTCTGTATCCGTAATGTTCAGATGCAGTCCGTGCTTACCAACTATTGGGTTTAAGTCATAAGCTGGTGATAACTTCCAACCATTCTTTGTTAATAAAAACCCATGGTTACGCAGGTGATCATCTGTGTTGGACACCGCAATATTAAACACGATACGACGCCATAGCTGTGCTAAATCAGCTTCTGTTTGTGCACCAGAATTGGAAATAAATTCAGCAATCTCTAAGTAGCTGGCACCTTGAGATTGTTCACCATCATAGTATTGGAGCTGTGTCATGGCCGATGAAAAATGCAGCCGTTGATCGCCGTCGCGGTCAAACCGTTTTGTTAAAAAGGTATGGTGCTGTGAGGAAAACTGCCTAATCTCACTTGGAAACATGTCAACACCTGCCGCCAAAGCCAATTCATAACAGACCATCTCCCACGCCCCGACATCGTGGGTATCGTTTATATTAGGAAACTTGGCAATCCACAAGTGGCCTTGCTCATCTGTCACACAAGCCTTAGGCCTTGCACCACCTAATGATGAGCCAGGAGAAATCAGCATCTGCAACCAGCGGTAATACTCGTCACTGTCGATGTTATCGTCTTTTTCAATCTGCATTGCAGCGTGCTCTAACTCTCGTAGAGACGCCATTGGCGGCGCAGCAAATTCAGCATTGTTATCCAAAAAAGAGGGGGCTAATAAAGCATCAAAACCCGCTCGCTTAAATCGAATACCACCCATTCGGTAAGAATCATGTACGCCCAGCAGGTAATCCAACTCGTTTAATCGACTTGTTGCTCGAATGCCCTTGCGAGCCTCAATGGCCGCACGTCGTTGCATTAAAATACGTCCCCATCTATCAGGCGATGAATCGAGAAATGCACGAAAGTTTTTATCGGCTTCATCGTTGTAGAGTTCACCGGAGTGAAGCGTCAGGATTGGATCGATTTGCAAGCGATAGGCTGAGGTTAAAAACGCTTTATCGTAGGCAAAACTAAACACGCCCCCTCGGCTTGAGTCGCTATAAGTAAGCCTCCCTATTAGCAGTGGCGCTTCAATTGGTTTCCAGTCGGCATAGACTTCGACGATTTCACGGCTCATCTTGAACCTTCCAGCAATTTTATGTTTTGCAGCTTGATGCCAACTTCATCATGAGCGGCCATTTCCGCAAAGTTGCTTTCCATCCCAAGTACGGCCATTACTTTTAAGTAAGTGCCTATGGCGACGCCCGGATCACCTGCGAAGACTTTGTTCACGGTTTTATGATCAAAGCCAGTGCGCTCACACAGCAGCTTTTTAGTAAAACCACGTCGTTTCATCGCCAACAACAAGTCCTCTCCAAAATGAGTCAGGATTTTGCGCTGCTTTGGAAACAGTACATTGTGTAAATCACGCTTAGCCATATCACCAACCAAAGGGACTATGTTCCCATTATTCAATCATTACTGGGAATATAGTCCAACCCTAAAATTAAAACAACTCTAATGCACAATTAATGGGACTATATTCCCACTTTAATGATTATAGTTGGATTAATATCCCACTTTTAGGTTTGAATTGCGCGTTATCTAAGGCGATGATACCAGGCCCTGAATGCCAAACGCCACCAAATAACACTTTTATGCGCATAAAAATGATGAAAACAACACTTTTATGCGCATAAAAATGTAGGTTAAGTTATAGTATTGGTCAGTTAATTACCTTACAGGCAGGACAATACAATGCAGCGCACTTTACTCAATGCTTTAATGGCATGGAAAAACCAGCCTATGCGTAAGCCATTATTGATTGATGGTGCTAGGCAAACAGGTAAAACTTATCTGCTGCAAGAGTTGTTTGGTAACACCTTTGCCAACATCCTGCGTATCGACTTTCTAGAAAATCCTGCCTACAAAGAAGCGTTCGATGGCTCGCTTTCACCTAACGAACTGTTGATGAACATTGAGCTACTGACCAATCAGGTATTCAATCCAGAAACTGACTTGCTGATCTTAGATGAGATTGGCGAGTGTGAGCGCGCCGTTACCTCATTAAAGTATTTTGCCGAAAAAGCGCCGTTGTATTTTGTCGCGGCCAGTGGCTCAAATATTGGTTTGCTAAACACTTTCCCTGTTGGCAAGGTAGAACAATACAATTTACGGCCATTAACCTTTCAAGAATTTATTTATGCATCAAAGGAACAAGCTTTGATCAAAGCCTTTGATAACCAAGCGAACACACCAGCTGTACATACTAAATTGATGGATAAGCTGACAGACTATTTTTTTACTGGCGGCATGCCTGAAGCCGTTGCGGCTTGGTATCAATATAAAGAGTCGAGTATTTTAGAACGCGTTGAAAAGGTCTCTAAAATTCATGCTGATTTAGTCGAAGGTTATCGCCGCGATTTTGGTAAATATGCGGGCAAGGTCGATGCGACGCTGATTGAATCTGTCTTCAATAGCATTCCATCACAACTATCACTTGTGAGCGATGAGTCCGTTAAACGCTTTAAATTTAAACATGTGCATGAGCGTAAATCTCGTTATAGTGATTTTGAAACAGCCATTCACTGGTTAACCTGTTGCCGTTTGGCCTTGGCAAATTATCCTATTGAAGGACAGCCAAAATCGCCTCTAGCGGCTTATAAAAAAGAGAATATGGTCAAGCTTTTTCTGTTTGATGTAGGCCTGCTCAATCACATGTTGGGCAGTAGTTACAAAGAAATAAAACAGCAACGTTATGAGTATAAAGGGTATATTGCTGAAAACTTTGTCCAGCAAGAGCTGACTGCAATAGGTGTTGACCCGAGTTACTCTTGGAATGATGCCCGCGCTGAAATTGAATTTATCATGGCAACGGATGAAGGTGATATTGTCCCAGTTGAAGTTAAAAGCGGAAAACGCACACGAGCTAAATCACTGGCGTCCTACATTGAAAAGTGCGCACCAAACAAAACGTTTAAGTTAACAGGCACGCAAGGTTCTTCGCTATTAGAGCAAACACATGTAGTCATGCCGTTATATTACACTCAATATTTACCAACCAAGTGGTAGCGTTAGGTTACTACTCATAAATTGTGTAACCCGTAATTTATATGGCTGATTAATAAGTTTACCTTTCAATAACCCAATGCGATTGTAATTAATGACATCCAAGCTGACTGAAGTATCGACATCACCACAAGCCGCTTTGCCTAAACCCACTGTGACGAATAAGCGGACCCATAAAGTGTTTATTATCGGCCTACCGCGAACCGGCACGACGAGTGTGAGTGTGGCTTTGCTTGAACATGGCTTAACTGTGGCTCACCAGGCGTTTACTAAGCAGGCGTTTATGCTGGCCGATGTGGTGTCTGATGCGCCGTGTTTTAGTGATTATCAGCAACTTGATGCGCTATTTCCTGGCGCGCAATTTGTCTATTTAGACAGACCATTAGATAAATGGCTACCGTCGATGCAGATGTTATTAACCAAGATGATGCTGCATTTAGACAAAGACAATGGCCGTTTTCATCCGGTGATGAAGCGCAGTTTTAATCATTGTTTTGATATATGGCAGGTTGAAGATGTGCTTGATGAGGCACATTTAACAGGCTGTTATTTACGCCACCAGCAGCAAGTACACGACTACTTTGCAGGGCGGGATAACTTTATCAGTATTGATATTAGCCAAGCTAACAGTTTGCCAACCTTGCTGACCTTTTTAGACATAAAAGATGCCACAGCTATCGACTTCCCTATATTGAATGTGGGTCGCAACGTCGCCAGTTGGGATGAATATAAACACCCGAATAAAGTCAGTAGCAATGCAGCCGGTCCCGATAAGCGTAAGTTTTTTAACTACACCTTAAGCAAACCATAATAGTCATAGCTTAAGTCACTTCAGCTCAATGTATTATTCATCGGCATTTTTATGCGGTTTTCGCTTTACGATTCTCTTTGTCACCGTAAGCCAGTCTAAACTCACCCCTGATATGGCGCTAAAGCCCTTAATGCGGAATATCAGTTGTAAAAACTGTGGTCTTGGCCGAATTTTAGGTTCAATAGAGCGTGGAATAAACCACAGCGTAACCATACAGCGCATAACGGTAGACACAATAAACACCACAAATATTGGGCTAGACAACCATTGATTAAGTCCGGTAAATACTAGAAAGTCATTCGCGTATGTGGCAATAAACCCGCCGACCATGGCGCCCACAAACACAAAACCGGCACTTAATGATGCTTGTAATGCAGCATAGGTTGCAAAGTCACTGCGAAAAGGTCGTATGTCGTATAAGTAATTAGCGGTACAAAGGGTAAAGCCGCTCCAGGCTAAGCCTGAAAAAACTTGTAAGCCAATAATGTAGCCGTAATCATCAGAAAAAATCCACAGCAGTGGCAAACACGGGATCAAACAGCTAGTGATTATCATCACGATTCTGTTGCCATATAAGTCACTAAAGCGCCCCCAAAATCGTAAGGTAATAAATTGAGTGAAAATTGAAGCGACACTGGCAAACACAAATTCCAAATAGGTAAAATGTAAATCCTCTAGCATATACACTGCAAAAAATGGTGCTGATATGGCCACCATGCATTGCATACCAGCCACAAACAAACTGTATTGGCGGAAGACTTTATCTGCCCAAGCGCGGCGAAAGTTCACCAGCGTCTGGGTAAAATAGCCTTTTTCTTTCGCGCAGCAAGGTTCGGGGTCATGCATTTGCAATAATAGCCATGCTGATACTAAACGCCCCATAAAGGCGATTGAAAACAGTAAGCTAAATCCTAGCCAGGCCATTTGATAACTGTCGGTAAGACTTAAAATACCGCCGCCAACAAAAAAAACACTCAGTGAGGCTGCCATGGTTAATCTGGTGCGGGCAGCAAAAAATGCTCCTCGACGTTTGTCGGGCACGATTGCCCCCATCCACGCGCGCCAATGGGGCTGAATAAGATTAATAAAGCCGTGATATAACACAGCTAAGCCAATAAACATCCAGACCGCATTGTCAGGTCGAAGGGCGGCAACCAATCCCATTGCCAACACGACCAGCGCTTGTAATATGGCTGATACAACAATAAAAAATTTACGGCTAAAGTGACTGGCTAACCACACTGACAATAACTGCGACACCGCACCAAATAGCTGTGGCAGCCTGGTTACAAAACCCATTTGTCCCATGCTTGCGCCTAGAAATATGGCATAGGCATTAAAAAAGTTATCACTGGTGGCAGTCATGGTAGAAGACGCTATGGCTTCTTGCTGAGAGCGACGCAAAGTCCGTCGCAGCCACGACAATCTATCGCGACTACGTGAGCAAGGTTGATGAGTGTTTGGTGAATGCGCTGCTGCCATAAAATGTATTAATACATGCCCTTGATAAATTATTTCTATTATAAAAAGTAAATCATTACTGAATCGATTAACTTACCTTTTTATGCCAGCTTGATGCAACAAGGTTATGGTAACAAGGAATGATATCTGTAATGGCCGACGTCGGTCATTACCTTAATATGGCATAGAACAAGTGTTGTAAATCGAATAAGGAGGACGACTTACCTTACGAGTAGCGCTATCAATTTTGAAAGCATAGTATTGCTGAAATTATTATTTCTGTTAAAAAGTCTTGCTAACGTTCACCAGCAAGACCTTACTCAGGGGTCAGGAATCACATCAAACGATTTTCTGTCGTTCAAGTTAGAATCTGACTATCCAGTTTACTGTAAAATAAGCTAAATCTGTTTAATTTAGCTTATTGCATCTCATCACCCAAATAGAGCCTAGTTTACATAAATAATCGCTTAGGTGCTGCATGCATCAAAAAATGTTGATGTGATATGTTCCATGCATACGCTCCCGCATGGGTAAATACTAAGTAATCGCCCACAGCGAGCTTTTGTACATATTGCTGCTTGGCTAGCACATCTTTGGGGGTACACAATTGTCCCACAAGTGTCACCTGTTGATTATTCAGTGTTGGTGTATTTACGTCATTCAAAGTTGATGCCGTGGTCGAACTACACCCTTGCTTGTTCGCCGCCAACACATCTTGGTTGAGTATAAAAAAAGGATGATTATGGTCTTGCGCCGCTGGCGTTCTGAAATGATGGGTTCCACCATGACCAATTGCAAACCACTGGCCATGATTTTTTTTAATATCCAATACTTGCATCACATAGTACCCCATGGCAGCGGTAACAAAACGGCCACATTCGAACCTGATTTTCACCTTATTCATGTGCATCTTAGTGATTAGCTGCTCCAGTTCAATACAAAAACGTGACCAGTCAAATACCTGTTGTGGATCGGCATAATTAACCCCAATACCACCACCCACATTCAATAGCGATAAATTGAGATCGTACTGCTGGCACCAAGTGTTAAACGTCGAAAAATATAATGCCATCAATGCAAGATGACGATCAACATCCAGCTGGTGCGACATTAAATGGAAGTGAAAACCCACCAGTTCAACTAAAGGTTGGTTAGATAAGCGAGGTTGCTGACGTAATAAATCAATTGCGCTATCCAACTCACATACATCAATGCCAAATGGCGTCGGCTTGCCACCCATGGTCAGGCGGGTTTCTTCAATGCCCTCTAATGCGATATTCATCCGCAATAAAATACGGCAATGACGCTGCTTTTGCTGACACAGTAATAGTATCCGCCTAAGCTCAGTTAAACTCTCGACATGAATAGCATCAATATTAAGATCAATTGCTTGCGATAACTCTGACATCAGTTTCCCTGGGCCGCCAAAAATCAATGGCACCTGAGGCTGACACTCATGCAACCAGTTAAGTTCGCCGCCAGAGGCAGCTTCAAAACCTTGCACTATGGGCGCTAATGCCTCAAGCACTTCGGCTTCAGGATTAGCTTTAGCAGCATAATACAGCTCACAATTACTGGGTAGTGCGTTGACCATAGCACTCGCATGTGACTTAAGTTGTTGCAGATCATAAATATAAGCACATAAAGGGCTATGCGGATCTTGATCTGAGGTCAATGTCGAAATAGCAGAAATGATATTATCCACAGTAAGCTCCTGTCGGTGTCTGAGATGGCGTCTTGCCCGATGTGTTAATATTGACTGCACTGCGGTTTAATCTCATTGCCTCTGGTCTATTATTGCAATGACCCAGTGGACTCGCTAACTGGGTATAGCTAGATAATTTGTCAGCTTTCATAAACAGGCGTGTACTTAAATTATTTTTTGAAGGGATTCTATCCCCTTGCAGTAAGCCGACAAGCTCGGGTTGCAGCCCTTCAATTTGCTGCCATTGATGAATCACATTCGCCAGTATTTGCCACAGCTTCGCCTCTAAAACCTGATCTCCAGCCGCGAGATGAAACATGGCTTCGCTGACATTATTAATCAATCCACAATAAGCGACTCTGCTCCAACCTTGCTCTCGACTATAATAAACAGAACGCTTAGCTTCTCCAGACAGCCCTTGCAGCGAACTACTTGGCCAAAACTCAGGCACTAACTTCGTGCCCTCAAGATCCCTCAACCAGATAAAAGCAGGCAGGCCATTTTCAAACCCGATAACCGTATTTTGCAAGTGGGGTTCAAATGCGACACCTCGCTTAAAGAAGAAGTAAAATATTCCGGGTAACAGCACATCAATGTAGGCGCTGAACCACTGAATAACTGTCTGTTCATATTCTTGCTGCGTCCGTTTAGCTAATGCCATAATTTGCATTTCGCACACACTTTGCCCCCGATTATCCCAAGCAAATAATGCCCCAGCCATTAATGGCTTATAACGTTCTAACTGATGATCGGGTATGCCCTCTCGATAGAGAATACCAAAGCACTCTGACACCATAAGATGTTGTGCCTTATTCGCAGGAGTATCTTGGTCATCATTGAATAACCCGCTTAAATCTAGCGTGCTTGCGCCAGGTTCTGCCATCAAGGCAAAATTAGGACAATGTAAGTAAGCCTCATCAGCCACCGCCATTAGCACTCGACTTAGCGCTACCGCACTATCAAGTTCATACCAAGCATTTTTACGCACACAATTGGTTAAACGCACATGAATAGAGAACTTCATAAACTGATTAATATCAGGTAGGTAAGTAGTTCTTACTGACGAAGTTGGGTAAACTTGACTCCCCATTTGACCCAAGGGTTCTATTAACCCTGCGGTGATTGCTTTTTGCACTAAAGGCTGCGCTAGAATGGTGTTTACTTCCCATGGGTGACAAGGATAAAGGCACGCTCTATCTGGTTTAATTAACCCAATCCAATCCATAGGTTTCATGTCACTGCAGTGCAGTTGCTTCACTATGCTTGGGTCAACCTTAAACCAATACAGGGAAAAATTAGCCTGAATTTCCGGTGAGCATGCCAACATGTCATCAAATGCCACCCCATGCCGACTTTTAGGCGTTGGATGCATAGCATGGCCCCAAAGTAAGCTTTGTTCTGAGGCAATTAATCCCTGCGCACCAATGCTCATTGCCATATTGGTATTGACTCGACCACAGGTTTCAACGCGTTGCAAAAAGGCATTCGTCACATCAATACTGTTACCTATTTGATCTAACAACTCATGGTTAAAGGCGCTATTGGTGATTTTAGCTAAGTGATTAAGCAACAACTCAGTTAAATGACTTACACTGCTTAACTGCCAAAAAGAGCCCGTTTTTTTCAAATACAACTGGCTTGAAAAACGAATTCTACCCAGCAAGCTCACTCTATCGGCTACCACTAATAGAACAGCATTCGATTCAGGCAACCTAATACGTACTTTTTGCCGATTGCGCGGTAAACTTTGAGACAAAGAGAGCGGACAATCTGGATGAGTGTCATTTAAATCCACCTCATTTCGCACAATTGCAAACTCTCGTAAGTAGCAATTCAGTAAGCAGCCTATCGCATTCGCTTCCGCCTGCTGCTGATACACTTGCTGGCTATATTTATTGCCACCTTGTTTCACTTCATTTTTGGATTGAATAAGCATTTTGTTTTACCTCCTTGTAAGAAAATATCAGTACCAATAAAGCGCAGCCACAACTCAAACCAGCCAGCAGAAATGGAAATGCTAATCCCATTGTTTGCGTGACACCGCTGGCACTTAACCCTGCGATTACCCCCGCCCATTTGCCCCACGCATCGAAACGCCCGAAATAGAGTCCAGCACTACTGTGTTCAATACTCTGACTTACCAGCAAGTGTAAACCATTAAAAATCAGTACCATACCAAATCCAAACAGCACCCTCAGCAAGCCTAATCCACTGCTATCATGCAATAGATACTGCCCTAAACACGCAAGCCCAAGCAGCACGAGTCCGAATTGAGTTTGATACTTAGCTGATAAGGTTAATGATTTGATATTAAAAGCAAATAACAAATAAATAAGATGCGGCAGACTATAATAGAAACCACTTAATGCATCTCCAGTAATGCCAAGTTGCTCGCTGTAAGGTAAAAAGTAGGGAAAGGTAACCACCATGGCAAAGCAAAAGAAAAACTGCAGCCAAAGTATTTTAGAAAAGTCATTTTTTTGCACCATTACTGGTGGTTTGCCGACAGTGGGACTTATCTCACTATTTAATACCTTGTTGCCCGCAGTACTATTCACAGCCTCATCCTTTGGTAAGCCAAGGCAGATAATAAAGGCAAACAAGGGCAACAATGCCAACACCTTATAAATAACTAATGGGTCATCTATATGAGTAAACAAACCTAAGATAATCGGCGCGCTCACTAACGCAAGTCTTGCCGAACTTTGGGTAAGATTAAGATTATTCGCTAACGCCTTACCTTGATAAAAGCGGCTCAAGTAGGCATTAGATGCAGCAAGTGTCCCACCGCTAATGCCCTGCACGACTAACCCTAATGCAAATAAGGGCACTGAATCGGCAAAACCTGATAGCAAAAAACCCAACACCAAACCAATTTGGGCCCGTAAAAGTGAGGTTTTTTTACCGTATTTATCGGCAAATCGTCCCCACCATGGCGCCGATAACGCGATGCAGATAGTGGGCACAATAAACATCATCCCCACTAAATATCCCGATTCATTTACGCCTAAACTGGCTAACATACGCGGCAGAAAAAGCGGCATACCTAAAGCGGTGAATGCGGTCAAAAAATGACAAAATAGCACGACATAAATCACTCTCATGCTACAACCTCTGCCTGAGTTACCTTGTCATCACATTGCTGCTCAAGCTCGAATTTATCTAACGAAGTAAGTAGAAAATTCGGCGCACTGTGACCATAGAACTTATTAACGTCACTGGCACCTGATTCAGTCTTACTCAATAAACTGCCAGAGCAAAGCAGGTACTTCACGGGCAATTTAGCCTGAGTTAACAGGTAATGATGCGCATAGCGGGTATTTATGCCCTCCTGCTGCAACAACTCAAGCTCGTTAATTATGCTATGTCTGAGTTGCTGGTAAAGCTGTTGTGCGCTTGCCATTCCTGCACCAGCAATGGCTTCTATTATCGCTGCTATATCTAGCTGCAAAGTGATGGTGGTAAACATTTGCGCTAAGGCTTCATCATCATTAACCAGCATTCTGCGGTCGATAAGTTTAGCGACACTATTGTTAATCAATTCCGACTTAGGCAGGCTCGCCTCATAACGCTTAGCCAATAACCTTGCCGAATCATTGTCTTTCATCACCAAAGACAGACCTGAATCTTGCTGGTAAGCCAAAATAGCATTCTGCTGATTTGACTCTAAAGCAATACCGTATTTAAGCCATAACCTTAGATGCACCTTTAGCATTAGATCGATATACTCATTTAGCCAAACATCCCATTGACCTTGATAGTATTTATCCGCCAAGTGCACTAAATATAAGCGTCCATCGGGCATAGGGCTGGCAAGCGCGGCGACGGGTACTAGCTGTTTATTTTGCATGCTTAGTGGATAACGGCGCACAATATAAGCAAACAGTTTATTGTCACCTAAATGCCCACCGTGCTGTTCATCAACATGTTGCATACGCGCACCTAATATTTCATCCCGTTGTGCTAATGCGGTGAGTGCTCGTTCAAACCAGTGTCCGTCATATAAGGTACTTGGCTTAATAGAGCGAATATTTTTCGCACCTAAAGTTGCCATCAATAGTGGCACCTTAATATGTATACCAGGAGCCTTAACCACAGCTAATGTTCGCACCGATAAACTGGCTTGTACGCTAACAGCCGACTTTGGCGCCAGAATCACTCCTTCAGGCAGCACACCTAAACTGACCGTAGTCAACGGATGCAATGGAAATAAATTGTGGCTATGATGAAGCAACTCATCTAAGCCAACTTCCGCCATACTTGGCCAACAGTCAGGCACAGCTGAGGTGATAGTGGCTAACTCTTTTGGAATGGCAAGCCAGTTCAGTTCAAAATAGGCTGCAAATTCAGGTGCATATAGTTTTAGCGCCTCAGCATCAAAACCGACTTTAGCCCGTGCGGTTGGATAATAAGGATGGTCTAAATACGATGCGACTTGATCACTAAACAACATATTTTGATGCCAATTCTTCTGCTCACACAATGGAGTGCTTAAGGCCTTTTTTTGCTGCTCAAATGCTTGCTTACACAGCTCCCGATGGGATACTGCGCAATGGGCTTCTTGAATGTAATTCATAAATAAACTGTTATTTTCAGCCGGTAAGCAAGAGGCTAATTCGGTCAACCATGCTTGATAACCTTGTTGGTAAAACACCGTATTATCTTTGTCCTTGGGGACATTACTGATCCAAGCATAGGATATTGCTCGCCACGTTTGCATGTAATGGCTGGCGGCAATAGGCACGTACATAACTCGATGGCTCAAATGGCTCACTTTAAGCCAAGCTTGCGGTTTGACATTGGGCCAGTGCACACTCAAGGCGGCAGGAAGGGCTGCAATAACCTCTCCTTTAGTCATAAGGTCACACACATTTTCTCGCAGACAGGCATCAATAATGCGTTGGCTAATGTATTCTTCAGAGGTCAACATTAATTAAACTCCCATTTTAAATCATGGGATAACCGCTCAGCTTTGGCCTCTAAACTTACTGAATCCATTCCCCAAAGTGTTAGCACACCAAGATAATCTTTATTAGAGTGGCTCAATTGAATTTGATCACCTATCGCCTTAATTGGCAGATATCGTATTTGATGATCCTCATGATTGGCCGATAACGATACAGGGCAAACACTGATACACCCTTCTTCTTGTGCGGGAAAATAACGAATTAATGCATCACTCGTCTGTATATCTAACTTAGGTAAACTGTGACTGGCATGTACTTGTAAAATGGTTTCAAACCAATTAAAACTCAGTAAGTCATTGAGTAAAAACTCACGGCCGTCGCCTATGCTCCGATAGTTAACCTCAACCAAAATAGGCCCTGAGTTGGTTAAAATAAACTCGCTATGACATACGCCAAAGTTGATCCCTAAAGCTGTAATTTGCGCCAAAGCTTGTTGACGATACTCTGTACAAATCGGTCCAT
Organism: Shewanella sp. OMA3-2; assembly: GCF_021513195.1. Classification (NCBI taxonomy): domain Bacteria; kingdom Pseudomonadati; phylum Pseudomonadota; class Gammaproteobacteria; order Alteromonadales; family Shewanellaceae; genus Shewanella; species Shewanella sp. OMA3-2. The sequence continues at coordinate 235,720 of NZ_CP090974.1, forward strand.
TCCAACTGGCTGCCGTCTCAATAAAATAGGGCGGCGCAGACAAAGAAACATCAAATCCCCCTATTGGATATAATCTCTGACCATCACCTAGTGTTTCTAGGGTAAACAATGGGCCTTCTAAATAGGACTCGAGTAAAATCACATCATCTGAATGACGACATTTAACGGCATAACGCTCCAGTTCTTCCAAGTTATGACATAAGGTCACGTCCATGCTGGCGACACCTTCTCGCGGCTTAGCAACCAAAGGAAAAGGCATGTTACTGGGTAAAACATCTCCTACACGCCAACTAAAAGTCCATACACTGGGTAAACCAAGTGCTAATAACTTAGCCCGCATCGCCGCTTTATTTTTAGCCTGATAGCACAGCCGCCAGTCCTTTGCCGCACAATCAAAGTATTCAGCCACTATTGCTGTCGAAGTCTGTAAGTGATCGCTATTAGAAAAAACTACCTCAGGCAAAATCGCTAAGGTATGTAAGCAGCTAATTATTGCCAGTGGGTTAAATACATCACATTCGATAATATGATCGGGGCAATACTCTTTAGCGGCAAAATACTGCTTATGCGCTAAGCCATGATCGGTCAGTAACCAGACCTCATAACCCAAGTTATGTGCCGCAGGAATAAAACCTTCTACCACCGCCCGATTTTCTACATGTGTCATCAAAACCAATTTAGGTTTCATAATCTATATCCCTATAATCACCAAAAACATCAACTACATTTGTTTATTTATTACGCGTTAATAACAATATTCCTTTATCCGCTTTACGGTCATATAAGGAAATATTACAACAACCCACATAATGTAAATGATAATCATTACTATTTAAATAAAATTTACATGTAAAAAATCGTCGCCACAAAAATTGCGCTATCTCTGATAACTACTGGAAATATAGGTTAAATATGTAATCTTATTGGTGAATAACGTGGTGGAAGTGTCAGCTAAAAGTAATAAATCACTTGACCAAACAAACGCTAATACGAATAATTATCAAAATCAATACGGATGATTTACTTATTATGCTTGCGATTAGCTCACTGAAATTAAAATTAGCCCAACAACAAGCCATTTTTGGAATATTAAACTCTGTTCCTTCCCCCGTGATCTGCGAAATGTTTGCTTATGCAGGATTTGATTTTGCCATTCTAGATACTGAGCATGTATTGGTTTGCGATGCCACCTTAGCCCATTGTATTCGCGCAGCCGATTGCTCTGGGCTGCCTTTGTTAGTGAGAGTGCCCGACGATAACCCTGCCACTATAGGCAAAATGCTTGATGCGGGCGCAGCAGGTATTGTCGTTTCACGCGTATCTAGCCTAGATATGGCAAAAAATATCATTGCGGCAGCTAAATACCCACCTTTGGGCCAGCGCGGTATTTCCGGCGGCCGAAATACCGGCTTTGGCACTTTGCCCCTGCAGGATTACATCCATCGGGCTAATCGAGAGGTGTTAGTTTGCCTGATGATCGAATGCCAACAGGGTATGGCCGCTTTACCTGAAATAGTCAAACTTGACCAAGTAGATATGATTATTGAAGGTGCATTAGATCTCAGCCTCTCACTAGGACATGGCACACAGGTTAGCCATGCTGATGTCCAAGCTCACATACATCAAATGGCTCAACTGTGCCAAGCCAGCAAGATTACATTTTGTGCCATCCCTCGCTCTGCCGAACAACAAGCTCATTGGCACCAACATGGCGTCAAAGCATTTTTGATGGGTGAAGATCGAGGAATCATCTTTAAAACATTTAAAAACCAACTTGAAACATTAAAACAGACCAAATGAAACATAGGAAATATGCATGTTAACTGAAAAATCCAGATTTACTTTAACCACTATTGCTGTGGCAATTACCGCAAGCCTAGCAAGCTCATCTGCATGGGCTGACAAAAGTAACACGGGATCTAAGCCTGAAGTCATTGTGGTAACAGGCAGCTTGCTCGGCAACTCTGAGGTGGCCGACTTGAAAACCTATACGGGTAACCGCTCAATTATTACTTCTGAGCAACTAGATCGCACCGCGGCAAGGTCAATCGACACCGCATTACAACAGGTGCCTGGTATAAAGATTAAAGATGAAACGGGTACAGGCGTTTTACCTAACATATCTGTGCGAGGGTTAGACAGCAGCCGCAGTGGTTACGCACAGGTTTTACTCGACGGGATCCCAATGACACTGGCGCCATATGGTCATACTGGTCAATCATTGTTTCCAGCAACGTTATTTATGATAGACAGAATTGATGTGGCACGCGGTGGTGCATCAATTCAGTATGGGCCAAACAACGTCGGTGGCGTTATCAACCTGATCTCAAAGCCCATTCCAACTGAATGGGAAACCACGCTTAATGAGCGCATAACCTTTTTTGGTGACAGTCATAACCTATTTGACACCAACATTGGCACTGGCGGTGCCGTTAATGAAGATTTCTCGATGCGTTTTGATGGCAACATCACTAAAGGGGAATCCTTTCGTGAACATTCAGAAACCGACATTAAAAATCTGATGTTAAAGACGGTATGGAATATTGATGAGCAAAACAGTTTAGATGCGACACTGCAATATTATGATGCTTTTTCTGAGCTACCGGGAGCATTAAACACCCCAGCTTATGAAGCTGATCGTCAACAGTCTTTGCGCCTTAATGATGAGTTTAATGCCGATACTAAGCGGGTGTCATTAAAGTATAGCCACGTGCTCGATAACTCAGACGTTATCGACTATGGCGAGATTGACCTTAAAGTATTTGGTAATAAAAGTTCACGTAATTTTCAGTGGGACTTTTATGACGCACGTAAAGACACCGACGGCAATTTAGGTACTAGCTGGAGCGACACCACCCAAGAAGCCACTCACCTGCGTAACTCACCACGCGATTTTGCCATATTAGGGATAGAACCCACTGCAAGTGTGTTAATTGATGGCAATATCAGTCAACATATTATTGCAGGAGCCCGTTATATTAACGAAGATATTAGCTACCAACTTAATCATATAGACAAATCAACTCAAGCGGCTACTCGCCCAAGAGACTGGCAAATGGACACCAATGCCATGGCCTATTATGTAAGTAATAAAATAGGCTTTTTTGACGATGCATTAGCGCTAACACCCGGGCTACGATATGAAGATGTCCGTATGACCTTCACCAATGTCGGCCAAAATTATAGTCAGGATAACCATGTTACCGAATGGCTTCCTGGTATCACCTTAGGCTATGAGTTTAGCGCCAATTGGTTTGCCTACACCAATGCTCAGCGCTCATTAAGAACACCACAAATTGCGCAATTATGGCCTAAGGACCAAACCTTAGAGTCAGAACTGTCTTGGAACTATGAAGCCGGTGCCCGCTTTACCCCAACGGAACGCAGTAACTTAACGATTGCAACGTACCGTATCGATTTTGAAAATAAAGTCGAATACGACCGAAATATCAGCATGTTTGTTAATATTGGCCAAACCCGTAACCAAGGTATTGAACTAGAGGGGACTTACTCACCCATGTCATTGCCTGATCTTGTGCTAACTGGCGCCTACAACTATTTAGATACCGAACAACTTGATGGTGAGTTTGCCGGCAATGAACTGCCTTATGTGTCTAAACATCAACTGTCAGCCAGTGCTTTATATAGCATCCAGGATATTGATTTAGGGTTAATGGCGTTTTATTACAGCAAGTCATTTGCCGACCTTGCAAACACAGTAGAAGAAGATATATCAGGCGTGTCTGGTCAAGTTCCAGCTTACACTGTGGTTAATTTTAATATTGGCACAGAGCTGTTTAAACAAAATAATCAGTGCTTAAAAGTAGGATTATCAGTCAATAACTTATTTGATAATGAATACTATTTTAGAGGTTTAGATGTGGCTCCTGCAGGACGAGTACCTGCTGCAGGGCGCTCACTCAGTTTAGATGTGGGTTATACCTTTTAATACAACAGGCCTAATTGCTAACGGTTAAAACATAAAAGCCCTACTGGTGTCCACCAGCAGGGCTTTTTGATAAATAACGCTATATTTACGCTTTTTTGGCTGAGATTGCCGCTTTGACTTGATTAATCGCTGTACCACCCAGTACGTCACGTTTTTCTAAACACGCTTCAATCGTTAAATTTGGATAGACATCATCGCTAATCACCTTAGCAAATTTTTGTAGCTCAGCCACACTTAACGCTTCAATCGGCTTTTGCTGACTAATGGCAAATACCACCACTTCGCCAACCACATGATGCGCTTCACGGAACGGCATGCCTTTAGCCACAAGATAATCAGCTAGCTCAGTTGCGTTAGCATAACCCTGCTGAGCTGCGACTAACGCTTGTGGGCGATTAACTTTTAAGCCTGACAACACTAATGCGGCCATATCTAGGCAAATTGCCCAGCTGTCGACCACGTCAAACAAGCCTTCTTTATCTTCTTGCATGTCTTTGTTGTACGCCAATGGTAAGGCTTTCATTGTGGTGAGAATACCCACTAAACTGCCATACACACGACCCGTTTTGCCACGAATTAACTCTAATGCATCTGGGTTTTTCTTTTGTGGCATTAATGACGAACCAGAAGTCACTTCATCCGCTAACGAGATAAAATTAGCTTCGCCAGAATTAAAGAAAATTAAGTCTTCGGCCATACGGCTTAAATGCATCATGCTGATCGATGCGGCGCTACACAATTCCACTACGTGGTCGCGATCAGACACGCTGTCTAAACTGTTCAAGGTTGGACGAGCAAAGTTTAGTGCTGATGCTAATGCGTGACGATCTATCGGATAAGCCGTACCTGCCAGTGCACCCGAACCGAGTGGACAAGAATCGGCTCGGCCTAATGCATCTTGTAGGCGACTAATATCACGTTCATACATTTCTACATAAGCTAGCGCCCAGTGGCCGAAAGTCACTGGTTGTGCACGTTGTAAATGGGTATAACCTGGCATAACTGCATCAACTTCACGCTCGGCTAATGCGATTAACTCTGCATGTAATGTGCCTAAACGGGCCAGTAATGCTGCACCTTCTTTTTTGCACCACAGCTTTAAATCGGTGGCAACTTGATCATTACGTGAACGGCCTGTATGCAGTTTTTTACCTAAATCACCCACTTTAGCAATCAGTTTTTGTTCAACAAAACTGTGAATATCTTCTGCGCCGTTACTGATAATAGCTTGCGGATCATTGCCCACTTCTAGAAGCAATTCATTTAACGCCGCTTTTAAATCTATGCACTCTTGTGCGGTAATAATCCCAACGCTAGCAATGGCATCAGCCCAAGCGATTGAGCCGACAACGTCTTGTTCAAATAAGCGGTAGTCGACTGGCAATGAGTCATTAAATAATTTGAAAAGTGCACTGGTTTCGCCCTGAAATCTTCCGCCCCATAACGCCATGTCGGTATCCTCTTTTTTTGCTATTTAATTAAGTCGATTAGATCAATATTTGCTTCTTGTAAGCACTCTTTATTCACTCTTGAAGCATTCTTTTATTCAAGCAGAAAAGTGATTACAAGAAGGGCGCTTTACAGCGCCCTTTTTAGATTGCTTAATGTTTACTTCGTGTTTAGCGCGCGAATACGGCTAGCTAAAGAATATAAACGAATAAAGCCTTCTGCGTGTTTTTGGTCATACACGTCATCTTCACCAAAAGTAGCAAAAGCTTCTGAGTACAAGCTATTTGGTGAACGTTTTTTAACTGGAGTGGCTTGGCCTTTGTAAAGCTTGATCACCACATCACCATTAACTGATTCAGCTAGCGACTCAGATGCAGCAATTAGTGACTTACATAAAGGCGTAAACCAACGACCGTCATAGACTAAATGCGACATTTGGGCTGCTATCTGCTCACGCCAAGTACGGCTGGTTTTATCTAGCACTAACTCTTCAATAGCACGCAAACCAGCAAACATCACTGTACCGCCGGGTGTTTCATAACAACCACGTGACTTCATACCCACTAAGCGGTTTTCAGTAATGTCGATACGACCCACACCGTGTTTACCAGCAATGTCGTTTAATTTCATTAATGCAGCATAAGGCGTTAATGCTTGATCATTTACATGGGTAATACGGCCATTTTTAACCGCTAAAGATACGTATTCAGGCTCATTTGGCGCATCTTCTGGAGCAGCGGTTAACGTCCACACGCCTTTTGATGGCTCGTTCCACGGGTCTTCTAACTCACCGCCTTCATGGGAAATATGCCAAGCATTAGCATCACGGCTATAAATTTTAGTGGCTGATGCTGTGGTTTGAATTTTACGCTCTGCTAAGTAATCAAGTAGATCTTCACGGCTACGCATTTCCCATTCACGCCAAGGGGCAATCACTTTTAAATCGGGTGCTAGGGCAGCAAAACACCCTTCAAAGCGGACCTGGTCATTACCTTTACCAGTACAGCCATGACATACGGCGTCAGCGCCAACTTTACGGGCAATTTCAACCTGTGCTTTGGCAATAATGGGACGCGCCATTGAAGTACCTAACAAGTAAGTACCTTCATAAATTGCACCAGTAGCAATGGTTGGGTAAATATAATCAGCAACAAACTCTTCTTTTAGATCAACTATATAGCATTCAGATGCACCTGAAGCGATGGCTTTTTCGTGTAAGCCTACTAGTTCTTCCTCGCCTTGACCTACGTCGGCACAAAAGGCGACGATTTCACAATCATCATAGGTTTCTTTTAACCACGGGATGATGGCTGAGGTATCTAACCCGCCTGAATAAGCGAGGACGACTTTTTTAACGCCGGTTTTTTTCACTGCACTAGACATGTTTTTTTCCCTAGAATCAATTACGTATATTTTTATAGATGAATAACGCCACCAGCACTACTCACTTAATTATTTCACTTATTTAAAATGCGACTAGCTTAGAATACGACTAACTTAATAAGGTTACCAATACTGCATTTTGGGCATGCATACGGTTTTCTGCTTGATCTAAAATTAATGAGCCTTTGCCATCAATCACTTCATCAGTTACCTCCACACCACGATGGGCTGGCAAGCAATGCATAAAGTATTTTGCCCCAGCTTTAGCCATTAACTCAGCATTAACCTGATATGGACTGAAGCGTTCTTTAATTTCAGCTAAAGACGTTTCATCACCCATTGAAATCCAAGTGTCAGTATAAATGGCATCATGGCCTTCAATTTGATTAATATCTGCTGACAATGTCAGTTTTCCGCCATTTTGTTCAGCTAAGGCTTGTGCCTCCATAACCACCAATGCATCAGGGAAATACCCTTCAGGACAAATCACTGTCATGGTTAAGCCTAAAATAGCCGCACCATATATTAATGAATGAGTGACATTATTGCCATCACCCACATAGGCTAACCTCGCCTGACTAATATCATCAAACTGCTCAGATAACGACAAAAAGTCAGCTAACGCCTGACATGGGTGATATAAATCAGATAACGCATTTATTACCGGTACACTGCCGTATTGAGCGAGTTTTTCTATTGTGCTATGCAGATATGTTCTAGCAACAATAGCGTCGGCCCAACATGAAATATTAGTGGCAAAATCCGCCACTGATTCTCGTTCACCTAAAGCACCGTTTTGTTGGTCAAGATATAAACAATGACCGCCTAACTTGTTAATGCCAATATCGAAGCTTACTCGGGTACGCAGTGATGGCTTTTCAAATAACATCACAACGCTTTTACCATCTAAGGCGCGACGGTACTCAGCAGGATTGGCTTTAATTTTTTTAGCTAACGCTAAAATATCCAGTAACTGAGTTTGAGATAACTCTTTTATCGACAATAGGTGCTTCATAAACTACTCCATTAAGGCTGTATTTGGGTCCCGATAGACCCGCCTTGTGCTAATGTTTTTAACTGTTCAGTATCTTGCCAAGAAGCGACTAAAACAGGCTTGCCCATCCATTGAGCCACTTCTAAAGCAGCTTCAACTTTGACTTTCATGCCTTTTTCAATCACGCCTTCAGCGATTAGGGTATCTATCTGACTTTTATTTAAACTTTTAATCACTTGCTTGTTAGCGTCCCACACGCCTGATACATCAGATAACAGCACTAAGGTACCGTTAACGAGTTTGGCTAATGCGGTGGCAGCTTGATCAGCATTAACATTAAGCATTTGACCGGCATCTGAAATGGCAATAGAGCTACAAATTGGCAGCCAGCCCTGCTGTAAAATGAAATTCAAATAGCTAGCGTCGTTCGGAGTAACTTCACCCACTAGGCCCAAACGCTCATCTTTAATGTTAGCTTTAACCACGTTTCCGTCGCCCAAGCTCATGCCGACACTCACTACACCCGCTTTGGCTGCTGCAGCCTGTAAGGTTTTGTTTGATGTGCCTGCTAATGCGCCGACCACAATGCCGATTTGATCCGCTGGGGTAACACGTAAACCGTCAAGCTTGATAATCTCTTTACCGTTTGCCGTTAATTGCTCATCCACTAAGCAGCCGCCGCCGTGAACTAAAATAATTTTTTGTCCTGCGGCGGTCATGTCTTTAATTGCTGACATTAGATTTGCCATGCCAGTGTCAGTTTGCAGTAATGCGCCGCCTACTTTTAGTACTAAAACAGAATTAGTTGTCATTTTTGTTATCCTTGTTTTATGTAGCTGTTAAACGCCGAAGTGGATCTTGATGCACTGTAAGCCTTGGCTTGCTGCACCTTTCATTAGATTGTCAATTGCGCTGGCAACCACTAAATAACCACTGTTTTCGTCATATTTCCACCCTAAATGACAGTTTGGTGTGAGTACCACATCGTCCACTTTAGGGAATTGATTGTGCTTAACGGTCACTATCGGTGAGCTGTCATAAACGCTATAAGCTTTAGCAACATCCGCCTCTGTTGTACCAGGCTTTAATTGCACGGTAATTGTGGCCAAAATACCCCGTTTAAAATTACCTAAATGCGGGGTAAATATCACTTCTTGACCTAACTGCGTAGCAATTTCAGGCTGATGTCTGTGACCTAACACACCATAAGGTGTTAGGCTGACTTCACAAAAACTGGTATGTAAATGTGCTTTACGTCCTGCACCAGTAACACCACTCACTGCATTTATCACTGGATAAGCATCTGTCAGAAATGGCTTTAACGGTTTTAGTGCGGTTAATGATGCTGTTGGGTAACACCCAGGCACAGCAATCATTTTAGTTTGCTTAATTTGCTCACTATTCCATTCTGCTAACCCATAAACGGCATCTGCTAGTACATCAGGATGAGTGTGTTCAAAGCCATACCACTTAGGGTATTGAGCTACATCGGCAAAACGATAAGCACCACTTAAATCAAATACGGCTAAGCCTTTTTTATAAAACTCAGCCGCTAATTCCAAACTAATTGAATGTTCTGTCGCCAATACCACGGCATCAGCTTCAGCAATAATTGTTGCTTTCGCCTTGTCTGTTAATGGTTCAAGCACATAAGACATATGACTATAAGTTGGGTAAAGATCTGCTAGCTTACGCCCTTTATCTAAACTACCCTCAGACACATACAGCCCCTGAACAGATAAATTAGCATCAGCATTTATCAAAGACGTAATTTGTGCACCTGTGTAACCACTGGCACCAATAATTGCGATATTTTTCATTATGTTGTTGTCTTTTGTTGTCATAAGTGGAAGTGTTAGCATAGTACATTTAGACGGGGGACGTCTAATCTAGAACTATCGTCGCAGGAAGTTCTTACTGATTATTGGTATATTGGATTTAACAGTAAAGTTACACATATTTATTATCATTTCTTACATTCTAGTTGTAGTGCCTTATTCATCTGTTTGCTAGACTAGCACACAATAATTTTTATGCAATATTATTGAATAAGTATTTTAATAATTTCAGACATAGGACAACTAATGAGCACACTTCCTGACCTAAAAAGCGCTTTTACACAGCTAATTGGCACACCATCTATCAGTGCGCTTGAACCAGAACAAGATATGAGTAACCATGCAGTTATCACCTTGTTACAACAATGGTTCAGCGAGCTAGGTTTTAGCTGCGAAACCCCAACGGTTGCAGACTCGCGCAATAAACAAAACCTCATTGCCCGCATTGGCCAAGGGGAAGGCGGCTTACTATTAGCTGGCCACACTGATACCGTACCTTTTGATGAAGGTCGCTGGAGTCAAAGCCCGTTTGAGTTAATTGAAAAAGATAATCGCTGGTACGGTCTAGGCACCTGTGACATGAAAGGTTTTTTTGCCCTGGTACTTGAAGCGTTAAAAGACATGCCATTAGCAGACTTTAAGCGTCCACTGACTATTTTTGCCAGTGCCGATGAAGAAACCACTATGAGTGGCGCAAAAGCATTTGCCGATTCAAAAGTCATTGCACCTGACTATGCAGTAATAGGTGAGCCCACCAGCTTAAAACCTGTGTATATGCATAAAGGTCACTTAGCACAAGGTATACGTGTTATTGGTCGCAGTGGTCATTCATCTGACCCCGCCCGCGGATTAAATGCCATTGAAGTGATGCATAAAGTCATGGGGCAATTATTAAAACTTAAACAGCATTTAAGTGAAAACTATCGCGAAGACGCTTTTACCGTTCCCTACCCTACAATGAATTTTGGCCATATCCATGGTGGCGATGCAGCTAACCGCATTTGTGGTTGCTGTGATTTACACTTAGATATTCGTCCTTTACCGGGAATGGAATTGGCCGATCTTGAACTCATGGTATTGAATTATTTAAGTGATATCAGTAAAGAATACCCTGGCAGTATTAGTGTGAGCACTTTATACCCTGGTGCTGAGTCATTCGCTGGCAAAGCGGACAACCCATGGACAAAGCTGGTTGCTGAATTGTCAGGCCATGAAGCTGAAGTAGTTAACTACTCAACCGAAGCGCCTTATATCAACAAACTAGGCTGTCAAACACTGGTATTGGGACCAGGAAGTATTAACCAAGCCCACCAGCCAGATGAGTTTATCGGCTTAGAATATCTTACGCCTACTGTAGAACTGATCAAAAAAATGATTTATCACGCATGTATTAAGTAATTTTTAACCAAAAAAGCCTTAAAACCGCCTTTGCTGAAATTTTTTAACGAAATAAAATTACCAAACGCGGTGTTTGTGTATTGACCGAATACTGTACGATGGTTATTGTGATAGATAAGTAGTGCAAGTTTAACCTAGTTTACTTTGGAGTATGTATGGCAGAGCAAGTGGCAGATATGTATGCCTCACTGAGATCGAATGTGGGACATTTAGGCCAAATTTTAGGTGAAACAATGCAAAGCCATCTTGGTGATGCGTTTCTTGAGAAAGTAGAACAAATTCGAATTCTTGCTAAACAGGCACGTAAAGGCGATGAATCCTCTCGCGAGCAAATGTTAGCATTACTGACCTCACTTCCAGATGAAGAATTAGTCCCGTTTGCCAAAGCATTTAACCAATTTTTAAACCTGGCAAACATTGCCGAGCAATACCACACAATTAGCCGTAACTGTGATGAATTAGTCTGTGTACCCGATCCTGTAGAGCAACTACTTGGACGTATTCTTAACACTGACTTAGATGAAAATGATGTGATTAATTGCTTAAAGCAATTAGAAATCGACTTAGTACTTACCGCTCACCCAACTGAAATATCACGCCGTACTTTAATTCAAAAATACGCTGCGGTTGTTGATTGTTTAACAGACCAAGAAAACAGCCAGCTGTCAGATCGTGAGCGCAACCAGAACAACTTACGTTTACGCCAATTAATTGCCCAAATTTGGCATACCAATGAAATTCGTAGCGAACGCCCAACACCTGTAGACGAAGCTCGTTGGGGCTTAAGCACGATTGAAACCTCTTTATGGCAGGCTATTCCTGACTTTCTACGTCAATTAAATGATCAAGTCGAGCAGCGCACAGGTAAAGAATTACCAATTAATATCGCCCTGGTTCGCTTTTCTAGCTGGATGGGCGGCGATCGTGATGGCAACCCATTTGTGACCCACAAAGTCACCCAGGAAGTATTAGACCGAAATCGTCATGCTGCTGCGCGTCTGTACTTAAAAGATATTGTCGCTTTAGTCGGTGAATTATCTATGGAGCAAGCAACGCCTGAACTGCTTGCGCTAACGAATAACAGCAATGAGCCATACCGTGACGTACTTCGTCAATTACGTTGTAAACTGCGTAAAACCATAGATTACTTAAATATTCGAATTGAAGGCCGTTTTCCCGATGTTGATACCAGTGAACTCATATGGCAACAGGCGGATCTGCAAGCACCATTAGAACTGCTTTATAACAGTTTATGCGACAGCGGCATGAAGCTGATTGCTAATGGATTACTGCTTGATATTTTACGCCGCCTAGCCAGCTTTGGGATTCATATGCTGCGCCTGGATATTCGTCAAGATTCAACTCGTCACAGCGATGTGATTGCCGAGTTAACCCGTTATTTAGGTTTAGGTGATTACAATCACTGGGATGAAAACGAAAAACAAGCATTCTTACTGCGCGAGCTCACTAATCGTCGCCCATTAATGCCTGCTAATTGGCAGCCAAGCGAAGATGTGGCTGAAGTGATCAAGACCTGCGAATTGATTGCTAGGCAGCCTAAAGAATCTTTGGGCTCATATGTTATTTCGATGGCGGGTAAACCATCAGATGTGTTGACTGTGTTATTGCTATTGAAAGAAACCGGTTGCAGTCATCCAATGCGCGTTGTGCCGTTATTTGAAACCTTAGAAGACTTAACCAATGCCGCTAGCTGTATAAAGTCTTTATTAGATATCGATTGGTATCGTGGTTACACCAAAGGCATGCAAGAAGTAATGATTGGCTATTCTGACTCAGCGAAAGATGCTGGTGTAATGGCCGCAGCCTGGGCGCAATATCGTGCACAGGAGCAGTTAGTTGCAGTATGTAACAAAGCCAACGTTAAACTGATGTTATTCCACGGCCGTGGTGGTTCTATCGGACGTGGAGGCGGGCCTGCTCACAAAGCGATTCTATCTCAACCGCCTGGTTCAGTAGATGGCCGTATCCGCGTCACCGAACAAGGCGAGATGATCCGCTTTAAATTTGGTTTACCCAAATTAGCGGTACAAAGTTTAGCGCTTTATACCTCAGCCGTGATGGAAGCGACATTATTACCGCCTCCTGAGCCGAAAAAAGCCTGGCGCGATTGTATGCAGCGCATTGCAGAAGAGTCGGTGTTACATTACCGCGGTATCGTGCGTGAAGAAAAAGACTTTGTGCCTTATTTCCGTTCAGCCACACCAGAAGTTGAACTGGGTAAATTACCATTAGGTAGCCGTCCAGCTAAACGTAAAGTCGATGGCGGCATCGAAAGTTTACGCGCTATTCCGTGGATTTTTGCTTGGTCACAAAACCGCTTAATGCTACCCGCTTGGTTAGGTGCAGGTGAAGCCCTAAATGCCGCGATTCAGCGTGATGAGCTAACATTGCTGCGTGAAATGGAAGCCGAGTGGCCATTTTTCGAAACCCGTATCTCTATGTTAGAGATGGTTTACATGAAAGCAGAGCCAAACCTTGCGCGCTATTATGAGAAGTGTTTAGTTAAACCTGAATTACATCATTTAGGTGAGAAATTACGACAAAGATTACAACTGGGCATTGATACCGTATTGTCATTAACCGAGTCAGATCAGTTAATGTCGCATACTCCCTGGAACCGTGAATCAGTTAAACTTCGCAATCCTTACATTGATCCATTAAACTTCCTGCAAACCGAGCTATTAGCCCGTACACGTAAAGAAGTAGAGCCTTCTGCACATGTACAATTGGCGCTAATGCTTACTATCGCGGGCGTTGCCGCAGGCATGAGAAACACGGGTTAATGAAAACACTAAAGCTGATTTTTGTCAGTGTCTTACTGCTACTGACTGGATGCGCCAGTCAGTACAGTATTACTGAAAATGAGATAGAAAATTACCTTAATAATGAGATGCACTTTGAGGTAAAACAAGGTAACCAAATTATTGGTATTAATTTGGTGCTGAACGATATGCAAGTCAGCTTAGGTGACAAGCCTAATATTATGGGATTAACGGCTACCACTCTGGTGCGTATTCGTAATCCGTTAATGCCAATTAGCGCTAAGCTTAAAACCACATTTGAAGCACAGCCTTGGTATGACGCTGCCACCAAAAGTATTTATTTACGCAATTTGAACTTAGTCAATGTCCGTGCCGAGCCGGCTGATTTTGAGCAAGCACTAACAGCCATTACTCCACAGGTAATGGGCTTCTTGCGTGGATTTCTAGAAAGTCAGCCCGTTTATACACTTGATGTCAATGATTCGAATCAAGCATTAATGGCTAAAATGACCAAAGAGCTCGCGGTTCAAAAAGGTAAATTAGTGGTTAAGTTTTAACACCACACACTATTATCAATATAAAGCGCCAATAGGCGCTTTTTTTGTTTTTATTAAACGCATCTCTTGCACAGAATTTAAAATAAAAATACGATGGCAGCGCATTGTATAAAAGGATAATGACCATGTCGTTAACGGATGACGTCAACCAACTGAAAGCTGAGTTAGAAGCACTTAAACAATTACAATCGAATAATCAAACTCAACTGGGGGATCATCTACTCGCTTTTGGCGAAAAACTCGATTTTTTATCCGCACAAATTAACGCCTCAGCGGATTATGTTCAGACGCCAGGTAAACCAATCTCACCATTGCAGCCCAACACAGTCGGCCTAAAAAGCCCGACTCAAGATGTCGTCGCTCCACAGGTTAATCTTAATAATCAAAGCTCCATTATTCAGCGACCAGCAGCATCAAAAGGCGCACTTTCAGCATTAGTTGAGCAACTTGCTAAAGGATTAGCAGAGCTGTCATCGCAAGCGATGGCTCCATTGGCAGAAGTTGGTGATAAAGCGCGACAGTTTTACCAGCGTTACCACGCCAAAGGCTTAGGACCGGTTTTCTTAATGACACTGGCTGGTATTATTACCCTAACGCTCGGATTTGGTTATTTACTGCAGTTTTCTATTAATCATTGGTTATCTGATCTGGGTAAAGCCTTACTAGGCTTAGCCACTTCCAATGCGATCATTCTCGGCGGCATTTTCATTCACTTTAAACGTCCCGGTATGCGAGAATATTCGTCCGCTATTGTTGGGTTAGGCTTAATCCTTAATTATCTTTGCCTGTACTATTTAGGTCCCTATTTTCAACTGGTACCAAACAGCATTAGTTTAGGGTTATTACTGGTTAACACCTTATTAGGGTACGGGCTGTCGAATAAGCTAGAGACTAAAGTTGTTGCTGTTGTCGCTTTAGCAGGGGGCTCACTTGCCCCGCTGTTACTGTTTGACGGTGGCACTTCAGCAGCATTATACCTACCTTACTTAATGTTATTAGGCGGCTGTTCTTTATATCAAAGCTATAAACTTACGTGGCCAGTACTCATTGAAATCACCGCAATACTTCACATTGCCTGCATACAATACGCGACGGCTTTTATCGGAATATCAGGTACTGAAAAGACCTTATTCGTTATCAATTTATTTGCCCTCCACGTCATGTTCTACTTATACAGTCTGGTGAGTTTATTATTGTTGGTGAAAACCTCGCTTAACGTCAGACTATTAGCAGTGCCTATTTCGCTATTAGTATTTTTTGTTTATATCATCGGTGACTTATACGATTTTGCCGGTGAGCTATTTTTAGTTAACGCACTCGTGTGTGCAATACTTTATTGGCGAATAAAACACGACAAACAAATAGGTCAGTTAACATTGGCTTTTGCGGCGAGTTTTGCAGGCTTTGCCGCGTTATACATGCTTAGCCCCAATTTGCTGGGTTTAGTCTTACTCCTCGAGGGCTTATTGCTTATCTGGATTGGTTGTAAACAACAATTTGTCGCTATCCGCTTTGAGGCTTATGCATTACTAACCTTAGGGTTGCTTGATAGTATAATAACCTTGTTAGATACTTTAACTGGCCCTATTTCAACTGCTTGGCAAACATCATTATCAACCAGCGTAATGATGATTATCAGTTGCTGTATTATCTACACTGCGACCCGATTATTACTGCAACATAGAGTGGCTTTAATACCAGTAGAGAAAACCATTACCTTAATCAGCCAGGAGTTGCTTAGCCTTTTATATTCGGTCACTTTTTTGATTATCAGTTACTTTATTTCACCAGAATACTGCTTAAATGTTATACCAATTATCACTGCGTTATTACTGGTATTAAGTGCACGACACTCGTTAAGGTTTACAGAGATTCTGGCATGGCTATGGCTCATTCCATTAATGGCTTTAGTCACTTATGGCATTGTAGAAGCAAACAGCTTTAGTCTTTCAGCTCAAATGTTGCCGGCTAAACTTGCGCGAATCGAATTATTTATATGCTTATTGGCGGGTTATTATTGGTATCAGAAATACTATCCACAAGCCAAGTTGATCAAGTTAGCTTATTACACTCAATTAGTGTGTTTCTTTGCGCTACCCTTACTATTTTTACCTAAAGTCATGCGTGATTTTGCTGATTTCACAGCTATCGCATTATGGTTAAGTACTATTATCAGTATAAGTTTGGCCTATTACGTTAATCATAACGTTTTACGACTGCAGGCTAATGCATTGGCCTTTATGGCCACCTTAGCCACTCTGGTATTTTGCATCGAGCAGCAATGGCAGGGCTTAGTCGCATTATTCATTGGTGCATTATTGATGGGAGTGATCGCTAAGCGATACAGTACCCTCAACGATAAATGGCAATTAACCCTCAAGTCGAGTTGGCATTTAGGCCCCTACTTTACTGCACTTGTGATTGCCGTAGTGGTACAAACAGGAGTGGGCTTTATCGATAATACCTGGGCCATTACCTTAGCGATATTGAGTGGCTACTTTACGCTACTTACTGAGCGCAGCAATCCTATTGGACGCTTCTTTGCCGCCCCCATTAAAGTCAGTTATCGTTTAGGCTTTTATGCAATTCTTGGCTTTGCGGTATTGCCTATTTTAGAACATTTCGACATGCGACTTACAGTAAATATCAGCAATGGATTACAGATTATCGCTGAAATCATCGTATTGTTAATTTTAGGTTATTATCTAGCTAAGCCGCGGTCAGGCATAAAAACAAACTGCTCATCAATCGCTAAAATTGGCTTGAAGTGGGGATGGCATATCCTATTAGTCATTAGTTATTTAATCTGGGTAAAAGTATTAGCAGGAGAACTTGCGGCCACAGTGAGTGCTATTTTAATGGTGATACATGGTAGTATTTTACTGTTTTTAAGTTTGCGACCTCATCATCAAGATTTAATTAAACTGTCAGCTATTTTATTTGGGCTAACAACGTTGAAAGTGATTATCGTCGATATGGCTTCCTTTATATTGGTCCAGAAAGTCATTGCCTTTATGCTTATCGGTATCATATTACTCACGGTCGCGTATTTTTATCAACGCAGAAAAAATGAAATATCCCCACAAAACTTAGCCTGCAGGGATTAACTCAATAAAAATATAGTATCAGCGTTTATTATTTTTCAAATCGACTGATTGATGGATAATCAACTATCACAGCCTCATCCAATAGTGCACGGCGTAACATGTCATAAGCCACTGCAGCACTGAGGCTTCTAACCAACTGTCGAGAGCGGCTCGGCAGTTTAACCATTTGGCTATAAATGCCATTACGCGTCGCGAGTGCTATTGCAACTGTGCCGACTGGCTTTTGCTCTGTCCCACCTTCTGGGCCTGCAATACCGCTGGTTGCTAAAGCAAAGTCACTATCAAGTATTTTACGAACGCCTTCAGCCATAGCTTCAGCAGCTTGAATTGAGACTGCGCCATGATCATCTAAAATTTGCGGATTAACTCCTAGTACTTTTACCTTGGACTCATTACTGTAGGTCACTAAGCCATGATGTAAGTACGATGAGCTACCAGCGAAATCAATTAACTGGCTGGTGATCATGCCACCTGTACAAGATTCAGCAACGCTTAAACTAAAACCAGACTGAAATAATCTCGCATGGATCTCCTCTGCTAAGGTCGGCTTATTTTCCGCCACAACAGCCGTGCCTAAACATTCCTTAACCGCTTTTGTCACCTGAGGTAGTTCTCGAATCGCCTTATCACCACGGGCAAAAATTTTAATTTCAATATGTGGCATAGACGAGCGATAACCTAACTCTACACCTTGGGGTAAGGTAAGTTCTGTTAACATATCAGCAAGTGTAGATTCGCCATAACCAATGGTCAGTAATTTATGAAGTTGGGTGTTATCACCAGAACCAAACTCTTCAGTAATAAATGGTACAAACTGCTCTTTGAACATGTGCTTTAGTTCAAAAGGCACACCAGGAGTGAAGAATAGCCAGGCTTTATTCAGCTTCACCCTAAAGCCACAGGCGGTGCCAACTGGATTATCTATCATTACAGCCGACTCGGGCAACCAAGCTTGCTTTAAGTTGCTCTTAGACATCACACGGCCACTTTTGGTAAACCAATTCTCTAGATGATCACGCCATTGTTGATTCTCTATTAGATCTTCACCTTTGGCTTTTGCCATCGCAAGCGCAGACATATCATCACTGGTTGGGCCTAGACCGCCATTAACTAAGATAATGTCAGCATGCTTGCTTCTCTCCTGAAAAACAGCCACTAAATCAGCCAATCTATCACCCACGGTAGTGCGCTGTTGCATTTCAATACCCAAAGACATTAATTCATTGGCAACCCAGGCGGCATTGGTATCAATAATCTGGCCAGATAACACTTCCTCACCAGTACAAATCATCTCAAGCTTCATTACTTTTCCCTTTATATCAACAATTACTGCATAAGTTATGGCAACCAATATGGTAATAGCAAGAAAATAGATCGATTTATCTATATCGATTTAGTCCAATAGAAATAACCGAATCATTCGTTGGTTAATAAACATACCACCACAGTTCTTTATCAATATAAATGATGGACTTAAAGGTTGGCGACCCAAATTACAGGTACAAAAAAGCCTTTGCATGACGACAAAGGCTTTAAATAAAATTAACACAGCGGTAATGACCGCCTAAATAATCAATTATTGCATCACTTATATCAGAATAATGACATTTGGTAATGAGAAAAACACTCTCTAATAACCTAAAATAAAAGAGTCGATAACGTTTAGGAACTTATAAATTACACATACGAAAAAGGCCTTTGCATTGCTGCAAAGGCCTTCATCTTAAGTTGGCGGAGCGGACGGGACTCGAATATGTGCCTACGGCACGTGAGACAGGCCGACTTTTGTTTATAAAGAATCTAACCAACTGAACTACCGCTTCCTTGCAGTATTTGTATAAATTTTGTATACAAAAAAGCCTCGTCTTATGACGAGGCCTCTATGTAAGTTGGCGGAGCGGACGGGACTCGAACCCGCGACCCCCAGGCGTGACAGGCCGGTATTCTAACCAACTGAACTACCGCTCCTTTAGTAAAATGCTTACGCAAGATACTAAATGCTTTTTAAGTCGCTAGTATGTCATAACTAGGAGACTTGCTCTTTCGAGCATCTCTTAACGAGATAATTTGGCGCCTGGAAATGACCTACTCTCACATGGGGAGACCCCACACTACCATCGGCGATACTGTGTTTCACTTCTGAGTTCGGAATGGGATCAGGTGGTGCCACAGCTCTATGGTTTCCAGACAAATTTGGTTTATCTAACACACTCATTGTGTATTAAATAATAATTCGGAAAGCTGATTTGCTTAGGCCCTTATCAGAGCTTCGCTTATTTGAGTTCTCGCACTGCTTAAGTGTCCCATCCTAATACTAAGTCGTATCAGTAAAACCCATCTGGGTTGTATGGTTAAGCCTCACGGGTCATTAGTACAAGTTAGCTCAACGCCTCACAACGCTTACACACCTTGCCTATCAACGTAGTAGTCTCCTACGGCCCTTTAGAGAGCTTAAAGCTCTAGGGATGACTCATCTTGGGGCTCGCTTCCCGCTTAGATGCTTTCAGCGGTTATCGATTCCGAACGTAGCTACTGGGCAATGCCATTGGCATGACAACCCAAACACCAGCGGTTCGTCCACTCCGGTCCTCTCGTACTAGGAGCAGCTCCCCTCAATCATCCAACGCCCACGGCAGATAGGGACCGAACTGTCTCACGACGTTCTGAACCCAGCTCGCGTACCACTTTAAATGGCGAACAGCCATACCCTTGGGACCGACTTCAGCCCCAGGATGTGATGAGCCGACATCGAGGTGCCAAACACCGCCGTCGATATGAACTCTTGGGCGGTATCAGCCTGTTATCCCCGGAGTACCTTTTATCCGTTGAGCGATGGCCCTTCCATTCAGAACCACCGGATCACTATGACCTACTTTCGTACCTGCTCGACGTGTATGTCTCGCAGTTAAGCTGGCTTATGCCATTGCACTAACCGTACGATGTCCGACCGTACTTAGCCAACCTTCGTGCTCCTCCGTTACTCTTTGGGAGGAGACCGCCCCAGTCAAACTACCCACCAGGCACTGTCCTCAACCCCGATAAGGGGCCAGAGTTAGAACATCAAAACTACAAGGGTGGTATTTCAAGATTGACTCCACTCCATCTAGCGACGAAGCTTCAAAGTCTCCCACCTATCCTACACATGTAGGTTCAATGTTCAGTGCCAAGCTATAGTAAAGGTTCACGGGGTCTTTCCGTCTAGCCGCGGGTATACGGCATCTTCACCGCAATTTCAACTTCACTGAGTCTCGGCTGGAGACAGCGTGGCCATCATTACGCCATTCGTGCAGGTCGGAACTTACCCGACAAGGAATTTCGCTACCTTAGGACCGTTATAGTTACGGCCGCCGTTTACTTGGGCTTCGATCATGAGCTTCTCTTGCGATAACCCAATCAATTAACCTTCAAGCACCGGGCAGGCGTCACACCGTATACGTCATCTTGCGATTTTGCACAGTGCTGTGTTTTTGATAAACAGTTGCAGCCACCTGGTATCTGCGACTGCCGTCAGCTTAGGGAGCAAGTCCCATCACCAACAGCAGCGTACCTTCTCCCGAAGTTACGGTACCATTTTGCCTAGTTCCTTCAGCCGAGTTCTCTCAAGCGCCTTGGTATTCTCTACCCGACCACCTGTGTCGGTTTGGGGTACGATCCCTACTAACCTGAAGCTTAGAAGATTTTCCTGGAAGCATGGCATCAACTACTTCATCACCTTAGTGACTCGTCATCAGCTCTCAACGTGTACATTTAAGTACGTGTTCCGGATTTGCCTAAGAACACCGCCTACTACCTTAAACGCGGACTACCAACGCCGCGCTAGCCTAGCCTTCTCCGTCTCTCCATCGCAGTTAGCAGAGGTACAGAAATATTAATCTGTTTTCCATCGATTACGCCTTTCGGCCTCACCTTAGGGGTCGACTCACCCTGCCCCGATTAACGTTGGACAGGAACCCTTGGTCTTTCGGCGAGGGAGTTTTTCACTCCCTTTATCGTTACTCATGTCAGCATTCGCACTTCTGATACGTCCAGTGTGGGTTACCCCTTCACCTTCAACCGCTTACAGAACGCTCCTCTACCGCTTGCAGTAAACTGCAAACCCGTAGCTTCGGTGGTATGTTTAGCCCCGTTAAATCTTCCGCGCAGGCCGACTCGACTAGTGAGCTATTACGCTTTCTTTAAATGATGGCTGCTTCTAAGCCAACATCCTAGCTGTCTAAGCCTTCCCACATCGTTTCCCACTTAACATACACTTTGGGACCTTAGCTGACGGTCTGGGTTGTTTCCCTTTTGACAACGGACGTTAGCACCCGCTGTCTGTCTCCC